>JABLXV010000028.1 GCA_013177895.1 Brevinematales bacterium
CGACGGGGTGGTGAAATTCAACCTGATCGCGGGTCTGCGCGAGGAAGTGTACGATTACTTCCGGGAAGGCCTGAAAGAAATCGGGCTTTCCGAGGAGATTGTGCCTATCCTTTACTCGTCGATACCGTTCGAGTACTTCAAGGGATTCAACGAACTGATCCGTCATACGGACGTCTTATGGACGAAGCCCAGCGAGCTGAGTTTCTACGCCGGATTGGGCATCCCGATTGTGATGACCCAGCCGATCGGTTCGCAGGAAGATTTTAATAGAAAGTGGCTGGTGGAAATACAGGCGGGTATCGATATGGAAGACCCGCGTTATACCGACCAGTGGTTATTCGATTTATTGGAGCACGGTCGTCTCGCGGAAAGCGGGTGGGATGGATTCCTGAAAGGCAGAAAGTACGGGACATACAAGATCGAGGAAGTGCTCCGTACCGGAACAATGGTGCGAGAAAAATCCCCGTTACGGCGATAAAAATCTAACCGTTTGAAAGGAAATGTGTCAGATAATGTAGCGACCGGAATGTGGAAGAAGGGATCCTGCGGTGAATGAGATTGATAAAGCGGTTGAGCGGATTAAAAACGGCAATACGGAAGCGTTCGGCGTCATTTATGACGAGTTCAATCGTATGGTCGCATCGGTAGTTAGGAAAGTAGGCCGTTGTTCACGCAGTGAAATTGATTTTCATGTGAACGAGGTCTTTTTCAGGGTATATAAGGGTATTTTCGGCTTCGAGGGAAAATCAAAATTATCCACCTATATCTACCGGATAGCCCTGAATTATTGCTTTCAGCTATCGAAAAATGTCAGGCGGGAACGGGAGCAATATACCGACCTGGAGGAACATGACGCGCCTGTTACATTCGAACCGAGAAGTGTGGAGAGTGTAGTGCTTGAAAAGGCGTTGGATAAAATTTCTCCTACGCTTCGTTCGGTTGTGGTGTTATATTATTATGAGAACCTCTCGGTAAAAGAGGTGGCTGAGATAGAGGGGATTTCCGAGAATGCGGTGAAGAACCGCTTGTTTCACGCGAGAGAGAAGCTGAAAAAACTCCTGGGGGAGGAACATAATGTCCACGACGACCTTCAATGAAGGTTCTTTTGACCAAGTACTGCGCGAAGGATTTAAAAAACTGCCTATAGACGAGGCTTCGCCCGGATTGAAAGCCAGCGTATTGAAACGGCTCCGGGAGAACGATCTGATGATCCGGCGCAGGAATTTCTTTATGAATATTGTTTACCGGGCGTCTCAGGCAGTATTCGCGGTAAGTTTGGTAGTAATGGCGGCATTTTTACCGACGTTTTTAGATTCCAGCGGGAATCAGGCCGTACAGGAGGCCGCGATGGTCAGGACTTCCGCGGATGACCGGATTGTTTCGAGCACTAATGTGTCCGAGAAGGTCTATTATTCCACTAAGCCCAATTATGCCTATGTTAACTATGTCAGTTATCCGTAAACCGGGGGTGACGGATGTTTAGACATTTATTTCCTATCCTGTCATTCCTATTGTTCTTCGGAAGGGTATTCGGGATACAATTCATCAAGCCGTATATTCAGGGCGATAAAGTCGTTTTTTCGTTCATCGGCGGCGGCAGTTTCAGCGAAGACTGTTTCCTCATCGGTACGTTTAACGGATGGGAGTCCGGGAAGCATCAATTTAAAAAGAAGGGCTCCAATCTCTTTATAGTCGCCGTAACTCTCGCCCCGGGCAAATATGAATACCAGTATTCCATCGAGGGACGATGGGTGCCCGACGAATCGAATCCCCTGACTGAAGGGGACGGGTTTGGCGGAGTCAATTCGGTTCTTTATGTGAAGGATGACGGTTCTATCGATTGGGCGCATGCCGACCGGTACGATCCCGATCAGGAATTTGAAAAAATGATGCATCAGACTATGCCGACCCTCTATTCCGTTCAATTAAAAGGTAATTATCATATTGACCTGATGACCCTGATTTTTACTAATCTGGAAATTGTTTTCTCCAACGGGATAGCCCGGATATTGGAGACAAAATCCGGCGTCACGGGATTGCATACTGGGGGAATACGACGGTTATATCGGTCGAGGACGACGAGGTACGCACCAATCATGGGAAGGGCGTATTCATGCGGTTCAACCGGAACTGTATGCGATGCTGAAGCACGATATGGAAGAGGTCTGTATCAATCCGAACTGTCCCGACGATCCGGCGTTCATCAACTGTAATAATATTTTTTACCTGAAGAAGGCGCGTTTTTATAGCGCGAACGATTTATTTATTATTCCGCCGGAGGGTTTTGTCGGGATATCGCTGAACGACGAAAAGTATAAGAAGGAAGACGTCTATATTATCCAGAATTATCACTATAAAGAAAATCTGCTCAAGGAAATGAATCTTCAGCCTGTGGTAAAGTTCCTGGAAGCCAAGCAGAAGGACGCGCAGAAAAAATTCGGGCCGGTCGGAACCAGTATCCTGAAAGCATGGATAAAAGCCGTCAGTACATCGGATCAGAGTTATGTGAAGCAATATCTTTCGTTAGAGGAAGAGAAGAGCGGGTATGTCCTGATCAGCCTCTTCAAGGATAAGCACTTTCAGGGAATCGAATTATTGGAGAATACCGTGCGGGTGACCGAACCGGTCGCGATGTCCGCGGAGTTATACGATGTCATGGATACCACGTCGGTATTCATTGTCACCTGCCAATTTTTAGAGAAGAATAAGAATAAGGGGAAGATACGGCTTCTGATCGGCCGTGTCGATAACGAATGGAAGATACTGAATTTCGAAATCGAAGGTTGAACGTTAGAGACGGGCTAAGGAACGCGCATGCAGGTAAATAAGAAAATCATTTTCAGCATCCTGTTGTTGGTTATTGCCGGCGGCATCGCGTCGTTCGTCATACTCAGGGCGAAGAAAATCCCGAAGTTCAGCGATTATGTCGAAGCCGCCACAGACAAGTATGTTATTGAAAAGGATTACTCATATATCTACGACGCCGAATACCCGGTTTCGGTACAGAAAATATTCCTCACATCCGGCTTCACCAATATCGTCGGCATCAGTTCGAAAGAAGGGGAAAACCTCAGTTTCGAGGTAGTCAATACCCGCGAACTGATCGTGTTCTTCGAGAAACCCGTTTACACCGGAGAGATGGTTAATCTGAAGGTGAAGGCCGAGGTATACGAATCGTCGCCCTTCCTGAATATCGTCGATCACAAAAACGGATTATACTCCCTGCATTTTGTCTCATGGGAGAGGAATCTCGCGAAGAAGCTGAAAAAGGTGGTTCTCCCCGATTCCGCCGTAGTGAAAAAAGTCTACACGACTGTAGCCGATTATAAGATTACCGATAACGCAGTGGTATATAAATGGGTGTTTAACGGGATGCAGATATTCGATATCAGTATCGATTTTACGATGGACGGCGGAGAGATGATAGCTTTTCCCGCGTCTATGCCCATCATCCTGGGCAATCAGGTAAAGTTCCGTATCCCTAAGTCGCTTTCCCCGCAGCCTCCGCTTATTCGCGGCGACTTTTCGTTATGGCGCGACCTCCCGATGGTCGAGGAGGGGGACTTTTATGTCCTCAATATCAAGCTGCCCGCGGGAGTATACCGTTACCAGTTCCGTTACGGGCTCCTTGTGACCGCCGACCCGAGCGTACCCGAACGCGCATACAATAACTTCGGCGAAAGTTACAGTCAGATAAAAATTCAATAATCTATAAAGGGTCCGGTTCATTAATGAAAAAACTAATCCTATTTACTCTATTGTTGTCTTCATGCGCCTCCCGGTATATTCTCAGGGACGACCTCCCCCAAACGGCCGGTCAAGTCGACGACTACATTCTTGCTAAGGGATTGATGTTCGGAAATGTCGCGGAAGAAACGATTATCCGCAAGAGCCTGTACTACCTTTTTACCTATCTGGAACAACGGTACGGTGAAAAAGACTTCGGCGTATTCTACTACCGCACCCTGCATGGGGAATCCATTCCCGACGCGATGCGTGGGACCTACGGGGCGTCTCAATATGCGGTCGCATACGAATCCTTTCTGAAAGTGGCATCGTCTCAGGTGTCCGATATCCGGCTGATGAAATCCACGAACGACGGGGTGTTTCTGGTCTACTATTTCCCGGGGTCGCAGGCCGAGAAGGATATCCCGCTTATTTTTTACCAGCTCGGCTATTATTTTACGAAGCTCACCAATGTATTCATAAAAAACCCCCAAAGCCTGCATCTTTTCCAGACAAATCTGAGTCTCTTCAAAGACGGCGCAATTCATGTGTTTCTATTCGAGGACAGGGCGCAGGGAGGTATTTTCTCGGTAGGGGAGGGATATATCGGGTTCAGTTACGACCCGGATAAAAACAGCTTCATCCCCGAGATCGGCTTCAAGACCGCGTATTATAACACCCTGTCGGGTTATGTTTTCAGTCACGAGTTGACGCATCTGATTATGGGTCTGACGAGAATGGATCCGCCTATCCGGCCGGTTCCCTATCCTGAGAAGTTTGAAAAGGAAGAGTTATATAAAAACACCGGAAAACTCATGACATTTATCCAGTCGGTATACTCGACAAATGCTTATAAATATGAGATGATTATGGGCAAGTCGTGGGGCGAAGGTATCGCCGAATATATGACCTCACGATTCAATCTTTTATTCCGTTACGGGATAATCGGCGATGTCGACGACGATCTCCGTTATATTACCGGACATGGCGGAAATCTGACGCCGTTATCCATGCTTCTCGATAACGGGCTGCGTTTCGGGGTAGATATGTCGAGGGTGGTGATGCACTATCAGGAAATGCATTCGGCGGTGGCGTATATCACCGCGAAATACGGGTGGGACGCCATGCTTCGGCTGATTGACCTTCCCGGTACGGATGAGGATTTTATGGATGTGCTCGGAGTCAGCCGCGCCGGATTTAACACGGCATGGAAAAGTGCGATCCTTCATTAAGCGGACACCAATCGGGGCGAACGCGCTCCTGATCCTATAGATATATCAAGGAGTTTACGATGAAGCGAAGTATGGCGGTTCTTTTCTGCGCGTTTTTATTTGTTTCCTGCGGCGGTAATAAAACTTCCGGGGGCGATAAGCAAAAAGGGGACGGCGGCGGGGATAAGCAGAACGCGACGATTGCGGTGACTAACGGTTCGATCAGGAACTTTCTCGAGGAGAACGGGGAAATCATTCCCCGGACGATTGTTAAGGTGAAATTTAATTTTTCGGGTAAAATAGATTGGATTTATAAAGAAGAAGGGGATAAGGTCGCCGCCGGGGAGAAGCTCGCGAAAGTTTATCCCGATATCAACCAGATACAGATGATAACCTCCGCGCAGATTGCCTACCAGAAGGCGGTCGCGGCTTTGTCGAAACTTTCCAACGAGGTCGCGGAAGTCACCGAGCTTTACCAGCAGGGGATGGCGTCCAAATCGAAGTATGACGACGCGGTAAATAACTATCAAATCGGGAAATCGGAACTCATCAAGGCTCGCCTCGAACTGGAGTCTATCGAGGGAAGCGACTCGGTGCAGAGCAAGAAGGGGGTCAGCGTGATCGCGCCTATCAAGGGTACGATTATCAGCCGTCTCGTGGACATCGGCGATTATGTGATCGCGTCCTCCAGCTACCAGACCGGAACGGTACTTTTCGAGATCGCGGATATTTCCGACGTTCTAGTGGAGGCGAAGATCAATGAAATCGATATCCTGAATATCCATGACGGCGCGCAGGTGGATTTTTCTATCGACGCGCTTGCCGACCAGAGCTTTACAGGGAAAGTTTTCCGCGTCTTCCCAAATCCGGTGACTGAAAACAATGTGAAAAAGTATAAAGTACAGATAGAGCTCAGCAAGAATCTTCCCGGTACGATCAAGCCCGGGATGTCGGTAAAAATCAAAGTTTTGACGGTAGCGAAGGATAATGTGCCGATTATACCGATCTCGTCGGTAATCCGCGACGCCGATAAAAAGAAGGACTATGTGCTCGTGCCCAGTTCCAAGGTCGAAGGAAAATATGAAATTTCCTATGTGACTACCGGAGCATGGGATTTGAACTTTATCGAGATCAAGAGCGGACTGAAACTCGGCGATAAAATCATAAAAAAACCGTTCGAGGTGCAGGAAAGCCAGATCATCACGGCTGATGAAAATAGTACGAATAAAACCAAGGGCAAAGGCGGTCCCGGCGGCCCGGGTGGTCCCGGCGGAATGCATTAAGGAAAAAATATGGAAAGCATACGTGTTTACAATCTCAATAAAACCTACGGGCAGAACGACGAGAAGATAAAAGTACAGGCGTTGAGGAGTATTACCCTGACGCTCGAGACCAACAAAATCTACGCGATTATGGGGCACTCCGGCTCCGGGAAATCCACCCTCATGCATATTCTCGGCCTTCTCGACCGTCCCACGTCGGGACAGTACTTCCTGAACAACCGCGACGTATCCAAGTTGTCGGACAGACAGCAGGCGCATATCCGTAACCGTGAAATCGGGTTTGTTTTTCAGGCTTATAATCTCCTGCCGAGGTATTCGGTGTATAAAAATGTAGAGATGCCGATGACTTATTCCACGGTGGCGGGAGCGGACAGGAAGAAACGGATCAACCGGCTTCTGGAGCAGGTGGGGCTTGGGCATCGGATACATCATAAGCCCAACGAGCTTTCCGGCGGAGAGCGTCAGAGGGTCGCGATAGCCCGTGCGCTCGTGATGAACCCCACAGTGATACTTGCCGACGAACCGACCGGAAACCTCGATACCAAGACCGAGAAGGAAATTATGGCGCTCCTGACAGACCTGAAAGACGAGAGCAGGACGATTGTTCTGGTTACCCATGAAATGGAAATCGCGGAGTATGCGGACGCGGTTATCAAGATTCGCGACGGGGAGGTGATCGAATGAAGAAACTCTGGAGCGCAATATCCAACGGTTTCCTCGAAATCCGGTATCATGTCATGCGCTCGATCCTCTCGGTGGTAGGCATTATCCTCGGGGTAATGAACCTGACGGCGATGTTCTCTATCGTGAAAGGCACCGAAGTCGCGAACAGGACGTTCATCGAATCCCTCGGATCGCAGGATATGGTGCAGGTTTCCGTCGATTGGCATAAAGTCCGCGACCTCGGCGCATCCGCGCTGAAGCAGTACCGCCTGACGCTGACCGATATGGAGAATATCAAGAAATACGCCTCCACCGTGAAAGCGGTAGGCGTCGAAATAAGCCTGAACGAGATGACGCAGTACAAGGATAAAAACAAGTCATACCGGACGTTAGGCGTATCGCCGTCCACTTTCCCCATGAATAAATATATCGTGGTCAACGGGCGTCCGATCAACGAATACGATATGCAGAACGCCGCCCGCGTATGCGTGCTGGGCTCTACCGTCGCGACCGAATTATTCGGCGATACCGACCCGATCGGAAAGGTGATCAAAATCAGGAACGATTATTTCCAGGTGATCGGGGTGCTGACCGAGTACGGCGCGACATTATCGAAAGGCCCGGGCTCCTCGCCTAAGAAGTCGAAATCGTCCGGTAAGAACAATAACCCTTTGGAATGGAAAAACGTCCGCATACTGATTCCTGTCACCACCGCGCTCGACCGTTTTATCGGGCAGGATACCTCCCAGAACTGGTTGTCCATCTTCGTCCAGTCTAAATCGGTCGAGACGGTGACCGCTACGATGGACGAGGTAATGAATATTATGCTCAAGACGCATAACGATCAGGATATTTACTCGGTCGGTTCCGTGCAGGAGTGGATGAGCAATATGGAAGAGTTTACCGCGATATGGAATATCGTGCTCGGAGTGGTCGCGGGGATTTCGCTGATGGTGGGCGGTATCGGTATTATGAACGTCATGCTGGCGTCGTTCCGCGAACGGATGCGGGAAATCGGTATCCGAAAGGCCATCGGCGCGAGCAACGTGGATATCTTCCTCCTCTTTATCGTCGAGACAATCGTCATCTGTATTATCGGCGGATTTATCGGGCTCGGATTCGGGTATGTGGTCAGTATGACCGCGTTGACCGCGATGCTTCAGGGCTCGTTCGGCGCGAAGCCGGAGTTCTCGTTCGACGCGGGAGTGGTCGCAATGGCTTTCTCGATGTTCGTCGGTATGTTGTCGGGGCTTTATCCCGCTATCAAGGCGGCAAAACTTCCGCCGGTGGAGGCGTTACGCTATGAATAAATTTATCGTTATTTTAACAGGCGTCCTTTTATCGTTCGGCGCGGTTTACCCGGACGAACTGGACAACCTGATAGTCTACGGACTCGCGAATTCCGCGGCCGGCAAGACCATTTCGAACACGCTGGGAATCGGCCACCTGAGCTATTCCGAGGCGTACCTGTCGCTTTTACCCGAACTGAGCGCTAATGTGAGCTATGACAGCGGCGCGTCGTCGGGAGTGCAGTCCGGCCAATGGAGCGGGAGTATCGCGTTTTCAGAATCCTTCCCGCATGTGGATTCGATTATTCAGGGGCTTGTCAAGGCCGGAAACCAGCTCGATATCAATAAGATTCAGGCCGAGGTCGATAAACGGAGCTATATCGACAGCGTGATCCAGCAGTTTGTTCAGCTTGGCGTCAATGTGAAGCAGATCGAACTGCTGAACGCCAATATCGACGCGCAGAAAAGCTCCCTCAAGGTGATCGAGACTAAGCTGAAGAACGGGCAGGAGATCGCGCTGAACGCGAAAAAGCTGTCCAACGATATTATGCTCGCGGCCGAGGACCTCGCGTTAAAATCGGCGGAAAGCGTTAAAGCGTCGGCGCAGTTCGCCCAGCTTGTCGGGAAAAGTATCGCCGCCCCGTCATGGAACCCCGACACTCTCGATATACCCCAGACCCCGGGGACGAATTCCCAGTACCAATTGAGTCTCAAGATGAAGGAACTCCTCCTCGCGAATAATTCAGTCGACATCGGCCTCGCGATCCGCGAGCATTTCCTCCCTAAGCTCAGCCTGTCGTTCGACTACGGCTACGATATGTGGGATAACCAGACCTCATGGGGGGTCAGCGCGGGCGTATCGTTCAACCTGTTCGATTTCTTCGAGCGGGAGAATAAAATCGCCCAACTGAACTACCAGAAGGCGAATATCGAGTTGGCTGTGGGGAATATCCGCGCCGAATACGAATACACGCTTATGATTATGCTCAAGAAGCTGGATGTACTGGAGAAGAAGGCCGCGGTACAGAAGGGGAATGTCGAGCTCGAACGGGAGCTCCAGAAGCTCTATACCTACCAGTACCAGACCGACCAGATCGATTACCCGGAGTACCAGCTTCGGATGAATTCTCTCCTGCAGTCCGAGCTGACGTTACTCCAGACCCAAGCGGATTTGTACCTATTGAAGAAACGCATCCAGTACGGGATAGTGAAGATATAAGTACTGCGTACGGCTAATCCGCATACGGGATGTCTCTCGCCTAGCGCTCAGGGTGACGGGAATGTCATAACGAGCGACTCGCAGGACGCGGGATGAATCGAGGCATTGTTCGCGGTGACGGAACAGATACGGACACTGAGCGTAGCCGAAGTGTCTTACAATAAAAAAAGGACGGGCGCGAAACCCGTCCTTATGTGTTGTTGGCGGTAATTAAAAACTGATCGAGTATAAATCTACATGGAAAACATCGTCGTTAACCATAGCGGTCATCGGGGTCAACAGTAACGATTTCTTTAACTGGTCGTTATAGTTTCCCACATAGGTAAACGGGCTGACCAGGCCGCGAATCATGAAGAAGCACGCCCCGCCTAAACCGGTATAGGCAACCACTACGCCAACTTGTGGGGATGAGAGTATCAAGTTCATTCCGACCACATAAGCGGCCCATGAAACAAGGGAACCTACCAGAGTAATCGTTCCGCCCGAAGTATCGCCGATCACATAGTTTCCAATACCTATGCCGGGGAGCAGGAAATTGAGGACAAAACCCACTGCGGCGTCATCTTTCTTGTACGATGTATACATCAGCATCTTGTCTTCCATCGTGAGATCGCCCACCATAGAGGCAATAATCTCCACACCACCCGGATTAAGGAACGTTTTTTCCTGTAACTGTAACTGGATTTCTGCCTTGCCGGCCGAGAAACCGATCGAGGCGAAAACGGCAACCAATAAGACAGATACGAGAAACTGCTTCATATGATCCTCCTAAACGGTATTTAAATAAATGGTTCTTTCTAAAAACGAGTGGGTAAAGATGAGAAATATGAATGGATAAAATATAATAATCCATGCAAAATAAACTATTCGAGATGGCTCTGGGGATAACCGAGCCGTACTTTGTGAAGGATATCGAATTCGACGCGGACAAGAAGAAGCTCGACATCCACATCGATTTCAGGAAAGGCGCTATGTTCACTATCACCGGAAAGAACGGCGAGGCGGTTCAGGCGAAAGCCTACGACACCGTGGATAAGACGTGGCGGCACCTGAACTTCTTCGAGCACGAATGCTATCTGCACGCGCGGGTGCCGAGGATCAAGTATGACGACGGGATCAAGCAGGTGAAGATGCCGTGGGAGGGCATGTCGAACGGCTTCACGCTACTGTTCGAGGCGCTGCTCTTGCAGTTGTGCATGGGGATGCCGGTGTACAAGGCCTCGAAAATCACAGGCGCGTCGGACGATAAAATCTGGAAAATGCTGGAACGGTATGTTTTGGCATATCTCAAACAGAGCGATTACAGCGATGTCACGGCGGTAGGGATCGACGAAACCTCGCAGAAGAAACATCACGATTACATCACGCTGTTCGTGGATTTGATTCGCCGGAGGACATTGTTTATCGCCGACGGCAAGGGAAGCGGGACGGTCGAGGAGTTTATCTCCATGCTGGAACAGCAGAACGGTAAGGCTGAAAATATCAGTCAGGTGAGCTGCGACATGTCGCCGGCGTTTATCAAGGGTGTGAGGGAGAATTTGCCCGAAGCCGAGGTGACATTTGACAGGTTCCATGTGATGAAGATTATCAACGATGCGGTGGATAGAGTCAGAAGGCTGGAGGTCAGGACCGATCCGAATCTGAAGGGAATGAAATATGTGTTTTTGAAAAACAATGAAAACCTGACGCCGGGCGATTTGGATAAACTCGATAAGATACGTTTTGCCGAATGCGGGAAAAAGACGTTGAAAGCGTTTCAGCTTAAAGAACTGTTCCGCGAACTTTATACGGCTGGAACCGACGAAGTGTTCGAGCGCGGATTGAAGAAATGGTATTATCTTGCGACTCACAGCAGGATCGGGGCGATTGTAGAGGCGGCTAAAACGATCAGAAGACATTGGGACGGCGTGATGAATTGGATCAAAAGTAGAATTAATAATGGGATATTGGAAGGAATTGCGTCGTTGATACAGGCGGGAAAGCGCGTGCAAGGGGTTATTCGTCACAGAAGAACTTTAAAATTATCGCGTATTTGCTGACGGGTAAAATGGACTTTTCAAGAATCAATTCAGCTTACTTACCCACTTAATTTGCGAAAGAACCAAATAAATGTATTTACTAAAGATTATAATACAAAGCGGAAATATGTCAATTAATATATTAAACATAAATATATGGCAATAATACAGTTTAGAATTTATAATAAAGCAGTCATTGTGGCGACTCGCAGGACGCGGGAAGTCCCGCGATAACATGGATGTTAAAAAGCGGGACATTTATCATTATCATACGTGAGCACAGCAAATCAATCCATATAAAAAAGACTGCTTCACTTCGTTCGCAGTGACATACTTTGAAACATACATCAGGTATTGAAATATAAAGGACGGCGAGTCATCTTTTCCATATTTTTGTAGAAAAGAAGACAAGTCGTCCGTACAATAGGTATTGAAATAAAAAGGACGGGCGCGAAGCCCGTCCTTTACTATTATCGCGTGATTGACTTAGAAGCGGAATACGAATTCGGCTCCGGCGAATACGCCGTTATAATCGATCGGGAGACCGGTCTTTTTCTCACCATTGACTAAGAAGCTCAAGTGAGAATCGGTGATATCGATGGTGGATGTTTTATTCTCATCAAGAGTGTCGGTGAATTTGACCTGGTAGAACGGCAGGAAGTAGAGAGCATAACCGCCGAATAAACGGAGCTTGAAGCCCTGCGAGAATTGGATATTGATAGAGAGCTTGGGCTTCGCGCCTAAAGTCGCCCCGATAAGATCCACATTTACAGGGTTATAATAATCCTGATCGTTCATAGTCAGATATAGAGAAGAACTGGCGTCAAATTTTCCCAGACTAGCATAATTACCGATTAATGAAAGGTCGATACTCGGGACAATACTGATCGGGCCGAGATAAAGTTCATAACCCACGCCGAGATCGAGGTTCAGGGCTAACGGGGAACCGATATAGAGGCCGAGTTCAGCGTGCGCCAACAGGGCGTAGCCGATCTCAGATTCCCATGCGATACCGACATGAGGTACTATAGATTGTGAGACCAACGTAAGTGTGTTGGTAAACCAATCGGGCGAAGGGGAATAATCATAGAAGATCATTTTTATATCGGAAGCCGCGACATTCATCATGGCAATACCGCCGCCGATGGTGATACGGCCGCCCATCATCGGGGCTTCGATCAGCTGATCGTTCTGCATCGGTGATCCGAAGATGACCTTACCGATAGAATAATCCGCGCCGATGCTTTCCACACGGACGAGACCGGCATCCATCTTGATAGTTTTACCGGTTGCGCCGAGAGCGGACGATTTTTCAATAACGAACTCGTAACCGGGCAGAACACCCATGTCCTTTCCGAGTTCCATATAAAGAGTGCCCGGAGCGGGTACTTCGAGAACTTTGGTCTTGATTTTAAACTGATCCATGTTGCGGAGGAAGAAGGTCAGACCCCATACGGCGTCTTTGATAGCGTGCTGATAGGCGTCCTGCTCCCCGGTTTCGGATTCATAGGACTTATCGTTACTGTACTTGTCGACAAGGTTACCGTCGGCGTCGATCAGACGGACTGAAACGGTGACGTTTGCCTTATAGACCCATACCCACTTCGAGGTGGTGTTTCCCTTGAGGTCCTTCGATTTCTTTTCAACCTGTACCTTGGTGACAGACCAGCCGCTTACCATAGGAATAGCGATAAAGAACGATTTCGCCATCGCTTCGAGGTCGACCGCGGGGATAACGACTACACCGAAATCCTCATCGATAAGATTTTTATCGTTGAGGATTTGTTCCTTTTTCAGTTCCTTAATCTTCTTAATGAACTTATCGGCGGACGCTTCGTCCATACGATACTGGAACCCGATTACTTTGAACCGCTTGAGATCGTTAAACACACCGATCATCTGGTCATCAAAATAAGCGACTGCGGCGCTCGGCATATTATAAGAAGAATACACACCGAAAACAGCTATTTCGCTTTTCTTAGATACTTCGGGATCGGCCCCATAAGAGATCCCGAATAACCCGGCGACAACAGCAACAACAAAAAGCAATCTCTTCATAAAACCTCCTCTTTTATCGGCGAACCGCCGTGAAAGATATTTGCCATAATATAACCCGATTCCGCAAATTTCTCAAGATTTATCGCAGTTTAAATACTATGCTGGAAGAAATCGTAGATCAACTGGCCGACCGAGACGGAACTGTTATCCGCGGGAATCGTTTTCGGGATATATACCTGAAACCCCCGCGATTTCAGCTCGTCATGGATAATAGTCAGGCATGCGGGATTGGTGAAAAACTCGCCCCCCAGAAATACGTTCTTCTCATGGTAGCGTTCCGCGATACGCTCCACGGCATCGGCGGTCGCCCGCGCGATCGTATCGATCAGCTTGCCGACCAGCCCCTCGGGGTTTTCCTGCGCGAACAGGTCGCTCACCAGCTTCTGTATCAACGTGTACGTATTGATGATAAACATCCCGTCCTCTTCCGCGATAGGCAGAGTATAGTAATCGAGCACCGAGTCGAGAGGTACCAGTTCGTTGATAAAGCTCTCGAAGAAGTCGCGGTCGAACGTTTTCTCCTGATAGAATAACAGTTCGCCGATAGCGGAGATAATATGGTGCATGCTCGACGATAACGTATAGGTGACATTCCCCTTATTGATCGCGTCGAAAATATAGGCGGTATTTTCGCTCGCGCGGATTTTCCCGATCAGCGGGATATTCATATTCGACAGGTCGCCCCCGATCGCTTCCTTGATGAGCGCGATGGAGATTCGCCACGGTTCGATATTCGCGACATCCCCGCCCGGTAACGGCACGTCCTTCCATCGCCCGACTATCTCGTAGTTCCCGATATTCCCGTAGATGAGTTCGCCTCCGAGGATATTACCCTCCGGGCCGTAGCTGATGGAATCGTAAATCACCCCGATACCCTTCTTCTGCGAGAATCCGTTATCGTACATCACGTTCGCCAGATGCGCGAAAACATGGTTGACTTTATCTATCGATGTAAACCGTTTCAGGTAGTCCGCGACGAGTGAAAAATTATTATAGTCGCGGATGAGGGTCAGCTCCTTGAGATTGAGATGCCCGACAATCATGTTGATGAGGCGGTCCATTTCTTCCATCTCGTAGAAGGTTTCCAGCCGTTCGAGAAGCGGGGAAACATGTATCTCGCTGCCCTCGAGGTAGGAGATCGTAAAACTGTTTTCGTCCCCGAACGACAGCATACTGCGGTTCGATTTATTCTCAGGGAACGGGATAGTATGGAACGCGAACGGGGAGTAGGAAATCGGGAAAATCTCATCCAGCGCGAAGGAATGGAACACCGCGGGCATGGAAATATCCGCGTCGACAGTATCCTTATGGTCGGCGTGTTCCTCGCTGAGGATGACATATTTTTGCTCGCCGTGGTCTTTCCGCAGTCCTTCCATGATACACTGACGGTCGCACTTATTGAACGCTTCCGCCGAGCAGAGGGTGATATGGAACTTCCCGTCCTTCTGGGTGATATGGCGTATTCCGAGTTTCGACGGTTTGACGTAGAGAGAACGGCATCCCTGCTCGCTCATCTTGGTGTCCACATGGAAATGCGACAGGAGGAAATCCTGATCGAAAATCAAAAAATAGGGAGTTCTATCCTTTTTTATCTTAGCGATATCGTCGGAGATTAAAAAAGTTTTACCGCCCTGAAAACGTAAATATTTCTTTTCCATAATACACACCTTATATCTTTAGATAGTTCGGACGGCCGGGGTGATAAATCACGTTCACCGACGCCGGGATAATCGAAATCTCCAGACGGGTTTCCATGAAAAGCTCCCCGTCTATATGTAACGGAACCGGGTGTTCCGTCTCTACCGTGATACTGGTAGAACGGAACTGCGTAACCGTGGAGTCCTGGGCATGTGTGCCCTTGAGCACTTTAGTCAGCAGAGCCAACCGCCGGAAAATACCCTGCCGGTTCCCGAGGAAGATACTCGCGTCCAACAGTCCGTCGTTTACCAACGCTTCCTGAAGTAACGTGAACCCGCCCCCGCTCGAACGCCCGTTCCCGATGCTGATCATAAACATATTGTCCCCGGTGGAGTATTCCCCTGAGGCGATTTTCAGCCGCACGGGCTTGAAGCCGAACAGGTTCTTGATTAGCGCGATCCAGTAACGGATTTTCCCGTTACGGATCTTCATTTTATTAAAATCGGTCGCCACCTGCGCATCGAAACCTATCCCTATCGTATTGATAAAGTAGCGGTCGTTGCATTTCCCCATGTCGAGACGGGTGGTGCGCGCCTGAAAAAGGGTCTGCCAGTCCTCTTCGGTAAAACGCTCCGGGAATCCCAGCGCGTGAATAAAGTCGTTGCCGGAACCCGCGGAAACTACCCCGAATATCACTTCGGGATGCCCTACGAGACTTTGCACGATCTCGTTGACAGTCCCGTCCCCGCCGACCGCGATAATATGGGTATATCCCTTTCGGACGAGTTCGGCGGTAAGCCCGATGGCGTGCCCGTGGTACTCAGTGGTAAAAATATCCGCTCCGGGATGGTAACGCTTGATCTCTTCGCGGACTAACGGGAGATAACGCCCCCCAAAACCGCTGCCCGCCACCGGATTATCGATAAAGGCCCACTTACCCTCAGGTATCGACACCGAACCTCCCTATTACCCATACCCTTCCCAACCGGTATCATTTTAATGTAGAAATTATAATTATCAAGATTTGATTCGTTTATTTCCCTGAAAAACTCCGCTCCGGGGGATTTGATGACGTATAATGAAACTTATCATTTTCTGTCACTGTGAGCCGCGCTACAAAACTTATTGAAGCGCGGTAGAAGCAGTCTGTTTTATTAAAGTGTATAATGTTATATAGACTGCTTCACCGCGTTGCGTCTCGCAGTGACAGAAAAAAGTAAAAATCCCTCTTCGTCAACAGTACCCATGGGGCTTGATGACGAACTGATAATGTCATTGCGAGGCGTCATGGTGAGCTTGCCGAACCATAACCGAAGCAATCTATTTTAATACCATACAATGAATAAAATAGACTGCTTCACCGCGTTGCGTCTCGCAGTGACAGAAAATAGTAAAAATCCCTTTTTGTCAGCACGCGCTGCGGGGGCGGTACTTTCGTCTATTGACCGATACCTAATTGGATTTTCGCGTACTTGATGCGTTGGAGGAAATAATTCACTTCCTTCGCGGGCAGGTCGTCCTCCCCGGTGACGAGACGGTAATAATGGCAATGCCCCCAGTCGGCGGGACGATCCTTGATCTTCTGCGCCGAGCCGGTGTCGTTCTCGATATACGGCGCGATCATCAGATGCCATTCCTTAATCCGTTCGATACTTGCCGCGGCGTCGAACAATCCTTTGGAAGGGTCGATCAGCATCGCGATATAGTCCGAGTAAGCCTGACGGTATTCCGGTATGGAGAGGATTTTGTCGATCAGCGGGCGTTCGGGCGAACCTCCGCCCCATCCCAGACCCCCGCCGCCCCAGTCGAATACGTCGCGGGTCGCGTTGATATCCCCGGTGAACGTACCGAGAGTGTTATCGTAATCGTAGGGGATAAATTCCCATTTTCCCGACGCGTGCCGGTAGAGGTAGAAATTGTTGTTATTGATCCAGTAATCGTCCCACATCCCGACCATGACGTTCACGGCATACGCCTTCAGGAAGAGCTGTACCTCGAAATTTTTCTCCAGCCAATCCTTCAGTTCCTTACCTTCGAGATAATTCAGGTTATAGGCGAAATCGAGGAGCTGTTTCTTCGCTTTATCGAACTCTTCCTTGTTCGTTTTCAGGTCATACGCAAAAGTTTCACTCTCATGCTTGTTTTCGGCGCTGATCTTTTCTATTCCGATCTGTCCCTCCATCGCGGCGTGGATCAGGTTCGCGGGGTAGAGGCATTTCCAGAGATAACCCACGGGCTCGTCCGGGAAACGGTTTTCCATCATCGTGGTATCGATACTCTCGTTCATCCGGTAGATGCCGAAATAGGCGGGGCTGGGGTCGCCCTTGATAAAGATCGACAGGCAGACATAGCTCGACTTGGGGGCGGCAGTGACGCCGAAACGGTGGAACAGGTCGAAGCAGTATATCTCGCGGACGAACGCGGGGTCGCCGTTGAACGCCTTCAGGTTGAGCGCCTTGAGCTTATGGAACGCCTGCCCCTTGACGAATTCGTTGAAGTCGACGCGGAAGTGGCTCTGCTGCCATTTCGTATTGCCCGGAGTATGCACCGGCGCGGCCTCCGGGGATACCCTGCTGAATGTATTCCCGCGCACCCGGAATCCGACGTTCATCAGGACTTCCTTCTTGCCGTCCTTGATGAAGATAAAGTCCGCGGCGATATATTCCTCGTTCTCCTTGTTCGCGGAGTAGTAATCGAGGAGTTTGTCCCATTCGGCGGCGTCGATCACGATTTCTATCTCCGGCAGGGATTTCAGGTCGAATACGTAGTCCGGGCCGAGTTTCTTGGTCGCTTTATCCGCGGGACGAACAAAACTCCCGCAGGAAATCAGCGATATCAATAGAAGTAAGGAAAAGGCTGTTTTCATGGCTGCATCCTTATCGTTTATTTAGTTTCTTCCCACCATATCAGGGACATGATATGGCCGCCGTTTGCCTGGGCAGCGGGATTCATATTATCGGGGTGCCAGTCGGTTTTCCCGTGCGGGTGCACGCTGAAAACATAGACGGTATTTTTCTTCAGGTCGGCCTTCTTGAGGGTCACCTCCCACATGTCGGCGGATACTTTTGTCAACGGGGTTGACAGCTTGAATTGATTGAACTCTTCCCGCATGTAGACGATATTCGTGCCCGGGGACTGGAAGCGGAACGTGAGCGTATCGCCGTTATCCTGCGGGCTGACGTATTTCTGTTTCATGGTGGTAAAGCTCACCACCTTTGGCGCGGGTTGTACATTTTTCGCCCAATCCATCGCGGTGAAGAACACCTGATAGGAGGTATCGGGTTTTGCTAGGGCGATACTCTGCATCGAGAGGATGTTTGGGGCGGCGATGAACGCGCCTTTTAACGGGACGGGCTTATCCGAGGCATCGCTGCCCGCGATGATCTGCGCCGGAGAGGGCGCCGGGTCGTTGGCAGGCAAGGCGACATAGTATACCACACAGCCTTCGTCGGTCTTCACGGGCACTACGGTAAAATACGGCCCGAAACTTTCGAGTTTTGCGTCTCCCGTGCTCACAAACTTCGGAGGGGTCAGGTCGTTTTTCTTCACCGTTGAATCGCTCATCCACACGTTCTGATTTGTTGGGAGACCGAGCTGTATCTGGGCGAATACGATACGGGTCTTGAAGTAGTTCGCGAACGGGAATTTGCCGCTAGCGTCGCCCGCCAGCAGTTTGTAATAGTTATACGAGCTCCATCCTCCGGTAGGCTGGTCGACTATCGCCATGTCCTCCCCGGTATCGTTGGAGATGTACGGCGATATCATCGTCTGCCACTCGATTATCCGGTTCGTACTGCATGTAAAGTCGAACAGGTCGTTCGTCGGGCTGATCAGCTCGGAGACGTACTGGATGTATTTCGCCTTGAACTCGGGTACGGCGAGTATCTTATTCAGCAGTACCGGCTTGGGGCTCGGCCCCCAGTTCACGACATGCTCGGTGCCCATATTGCCGAAATGCGGCATACTGATGCCGAGCGTGTTATCATAGTCGTAGGGGATAAAATACGCCCGCCCCTTATTATCGAAATAGAAATAATAGTTGTTGCCGTTATCTTTCCAGTAATCATCCCACATCCCCACGAGGATATTGACCGCGTAGAGGCGGAGGAGCTGGTCGACGTCCATCGCGTCGACGACCCAGTTCCTGAAGTCGTCGCCCTGCTTGGTGTTCAGTTTATCGATAAAGTCGACGAACTGCGCCTTCGCGTTCTCGAAGCCGGCTTTTTTCGTTTTCAGGTCGTATGCGGGCGAAGCGCTGAGGGACTTGTTGGACAGGTTGATGCTCTCAATCCCCATACTGCCTCCGCCGGGCTTCGCGAGAGTCGCGCCCCAGAGGCACTTCCAGAGATAACCGTTCTCGCCCATCGACGGGTCGCCGAAACGCGCCTTGAGGTAGTACTTATCGAGCGGTTCGATCATCTCGTACACCCCGAAATATGCCGCATGGGGGTCTTCCTTGATCTTGATGTAGAGACGGCAGTAGCTCACCAGCGGGGCAGTCCACACGCCGAATTTCTGGAACAGGTTATAGCAGTATATCTCGCGGGCGTAATCGCCGTCGTCCTTGAACCATTTCAGGTTGAGGCCGCCGAGGTCGTGAAAGTTGGTTTTTACCGATACGAACTCGTTGAAGTCGAGTTTGAAATGCGCATGATTCCAATCCGGCGCGGCCGGGTTATGAAGCTGTCCCTTGGAGCCCTCGGGGCGTTTCCTGCTCAGGTTGCCGCGGATACGGAAGCCGACCCCGTACAGTTTCTCGATCACCCCGTTCTTCTCGAACGTAAACTCCGCCTTCACCATCGTCTCGTTACGGGAGTTCATATCGTAGTACTGGAGGAGCTTGTTCCATTCCCCGGCGGATATCTCGATAGTGATTATCGGGAGAGCCTTGAGGTCGAACACATAGTCCGCGCCGGAGGTGACTTTTACCGGAACGGTGGGGCGGATTTCGCCGCTACAGGAGATGAGGGTAAAAAGGAGGAGAAAGCCGGTCAGATTTTTCATTGGGGTACCTCAGAATGTTTTTATATATACAATAAAGATACCGGCGAAAGTCGGTATCTTTATTGTATTTTTTCACTGAATAGGATTAAGGAACTATTGAATTTGCATTCCCGTCATAGGTATAGTTAGGATTAATAGGGTCGCTAAACCATTGATCTCCGGTACCTTCATTATAGAAGAATTTATATAAATCACCGGAGGTCACTTGAGATGTTTTTGCTCTTTCAAGTATCCAAATACCGCCCGCACCGTTTGTCATTGCATATCCGGGATACCAATTAGCGCCATCTGTAAAATCACCTCGAAGGTATACGTTTGTTGTTGAAGTTGAGGGTCCTGCATAAAAGTATCTGAAGATATATGAACTACCGGTGTCCTCAGGGCTAAGATAACCGCCCAAGGCAGTTTTCAGATCAAATTTCGTGACACTAAGTTGTAAATTTACCAAACTATCTTGGGCTACAATATAGATATCATAGTCGGTATTAGGGCTAAGAGAGCTTATCCGGAAAAGATACCATGAAGCAGGGTTTGCAGCATCAGAATACCCGCTAGCTATCGAAGCGGAACCACCCGAACCTGTTCCGGCTTTAACCTCAGAAGGATTCGGTGCTAAACTCCCATTTGTAAGAGCGACAAAGTACACCCTGCCGACTTCATTTAAAGTATAGACCATATCTATAAAGTTATAACCTAGAAAGTAAAGTTCAGGACCACCATCAAACAACGGCGCTGTTACATCTCCGCCGCCGCCGCCGGTATCGATCCATGAGTTCGCGTTGGTGGGCAGGCCGAGCTGGAGCTGGGCGTACACGATGCGGGTCTTGAAGTAATTGACGTCCACATCGCCGGAAAGGAGTTTATAATAGTTGAAGTCAGTCCATCCGGCAAAAAGTGTGTCGGATATAACCATATCCTCGCCTGTATCGTTGGCGACATCGGCGGTAATCAGGTTTTGCCATATCTTGATACGGTTCGTGCTTTTCACGAAATCGAACAGGTCGTTGGTTTTATTGATGAGTTCGGAGACATACTTGATATAGGTGTTTTTAAACTCGGTCACAGCCATGACTTTATTGATTAAGACCGCCCCGGAACTGGGCCCCCAGTTGACGATGTGATCGGTGCCGGGATTGCCGAAGAAACTTATCCCTGTGCCTAATGTATTGTCATAATCGTAGGGGATGAAGTAACATTTACCGAGATCGTCGAAATAGAGGTAATAGTTATTACCGTTGTTCTTCCAGTAATCGTCCCACATCCCGACGAGGTCGTTGACCGCATAGGTGCGAAGAAGCAGGTCGACGTCCATCGCCGATGTGATCCATGTCACAAAGTCGGCGCCGGTTTTAGTGTTCAGGTTATTGATGAAGGCTAATAACTGGGCTTTTGCGGCGTCAAAATTTGTTTTCTGGGTCTTTAAATCATAGCATGGACGATAACTCAATGTATCGTTTTCACCATTGATAACCTCTATACCTATATCTGTTCCTCCCGGTGTTCCGAGATTAGCGCCCCAGAGGCATTTCCAGAGGTATCCGTTCTCCAATTCATCAGGGAAACGCGCCTTTAAGTATCGTTCGTCAATCGGCTCGATCATCTCGTAGATACCGAAATAAGCCGCCGTGGGGTCTTCTTTGATTTTGATATACACCTTAACATAACTGACGAGTGGCGCGGTCCATACCCCGAACTTCTGGAACAGGTTATAGCAGTAGACTTCACGGACATAACCCGGGTCGTCCTTGCACCATTTCAGGTTAAAACCGTCGAGCTTGAAGAAATTCGTACCTACTATATTAAACTGGTCGAGATCGATTTTAAAATGAGTGTGATGCCAGTCGGGAGCGGAAGTGCTATGCAACAGTCCGACGCTTCCTTCAGGGCGTTCCCGGCTGGTATTTCCCCGGAGACGGAAGCCGATATTTTGATAAGTATAAATATCGGTGCCTTTCTGAAATTTAAAGTCCGCAATTATCATTGTTTCATTTTTATCATTTTTATCGAAATTTGTCAGTAAGGTATTCCAATTGTTGGAACTGATTTCGATGGTAATACTCGGCACCGAACTGAGGTCGAATACATAGGTGGAGGTTTTTACTTTATTGGTATTCTTCGATACTTTCGGTATCTCTAAAAATCCTCCGCCCGACGCGAGCTGGGAACAGGACGCCGAAAGAACGAAACTCATAGAAATAGCTATAACCGGTAACCATCCGAGGTATTTTTTCATTTCACCAACTCCTATTACCCTAATAGTTTATTATACACCCATCGATTGGAAATCACAACCAAAAACCGACTGAATCTTAACCGTAACTTAATAATAGGAAAACACTTTATTACCGGAACGGAATTTGATAAAATCACAAAATGAAGGTAGAATATCAGTTGCAAGGGGAAAAGGGGATTTATAAATATGCCTGTAAAAGGTAAAAAAATGGAACTAGACTATCCCCAGTTAACCGACGAACAGTTTAAGAAATTTTCCAAGATGTTATTCGAACTCAGCGGAATCAAACTGCGCGACCATAAAAAATATCTGCTGATCCATCGCCTATCGAAATATGTCGGGCCTACGAAGCCCTTTCGCAGCTTCGAGGAGTATTATCAGGCGATACAAACCGACGAGAGCGGTAAGATGGTATCGGATTTCCTCAATGTCCTGACGACGAATTTTACTTTTTTCTTCCGTGAGCCCGTTCATTTCGAGTTCCTCAGGGAGTATCTGGAAAAAGCCCGCGATACGCAGGAATATATCCGCATCTGGAGCGCGGCATGCTCGTCCGGGGAGGAGCCTTACAGTATGGCGATCACCCTGAAGCAGGCGTTAACCAATCCGGCCGACTATGATACGAAGATACTCGCGACCGACATCTCCCGTAAGATGCTCCATCTGGCTGAGGCCGGGGTGTACCATTATACGAAAGTACGGGGGCATCTGGAGGATAAGCTCCTCAAGGATTATTTTGATTTCGATAAGGAAAACAATGATTTCAGCGTAGCGCAGCCGATCAGGGATCTGGTGAGCTTCCGTTATATGAACCTGCTGGAATCCTTCCCTTTTAATAAATTATTCGACGTCGTGTTCCTGAGAAATGTCCTGATATATTTTGAAAATAAGGAAAAAGAATATATAATTAATAAAATAGCAAATTACATTAAACCCGGGGGATTCCTGATTCTCGGCCTATCGGAGAGTCTGGTAGGATTGCAGCACCGTTTCAAAATCAACCGGAACTCGATTTACCAGAAATTATAATTTCCATGAGGATGAAAGATGGATGCGGGCGGTGTACCCCAGTATTTTTTAAATCCCGGCGAATTGATTTTCTCAAAGAAGCCGGTATTGATTAAAACTGTTCTCGGTTCGTGTGTGGCGGTAACCATGTATGATAAAATAAATAAGTACGGCGGGATGATTCATTATCTCCTGCCCGATTCCTCGAACAGTATCGTCAGCACCAAGTACGGCGACGTCGCGATACCCACCCTCATCAACAAGTTCATCAAAGAAGGCTCGAAGAAACAGTTCCTCGAGGCGACGGTTACCGGGGGCGCGTTCATCATCTTCGATGAATCCGAGATATTCTTTATCGGCGACAGGAATATTGAAATCGCGCAGACGATACTCAAGCAGAACGAGATCCGGGTGGTGGCATCCAATACCGGCGGGGAACGCGGACGCAGGGTGATATTCAATTCATACACCAATCAGGTCGATGTGAGCCTTCTCGAGGGGATGCATTTGGACGATCTATACAATAAATAACTATATAAGGAAACAACATGGATTTGAAGAAATTTTTCGACAGTCTTTCTCCTATTGCGATGGGCAACCCGATCGGGCTGGAGGTGATATTTTGGAGGATGATAGCCGCGCTGGGATTCGCGTTGATAATCGGGGGCGTGTCTTATATCGCGTACAGCGGGCGCGAGTTCGAGAAATCGAACCTGCACGCGCAGATACTTGTAACTCTTGTTTCGGCAATGGTTATCAATGTGATCGGGGATAACTTCGCGCGAGCTATCGGGCTTTTCGGCGCGATGAGTTTCATCCGTTTCCGCACCACACTGCGGGACACCAAAGATACCGCGATCTTCTTTTTCTCGGTCGCTGTCGGTATGTCGACCGGCCTCGGTTTCTTCGAGCTCTCCATCATCGCGATGCTGATTATCCTTCCCCTGCTGTTCGCCCTGAAATATATCCCGTTATTCAAAATGGAGATTACCGAGATCGAATTGAACTGCGCGGATAACGCGGCGATGGACTCCGTCCGGGAATACCTGAAGACCCTCAGGGAGAAGCTGACGCTGGTCGAAGTCAAGGTCGGAAAGCTCCAGTTGGTCTTCCACTACTCGTATCCGGCGGAAAAAGCGTACGCATTGGCTGAAAAGATCAAAGCCGCCAATGCCGAAACAGTGACGAATTTTAACGTCAAAAAGGTGCAGTAGATATACTATAATGTAGCATATAAACAACCCCCGGTCTTGCGGCCGGGGGTTCCCTTTATTAATTGGGTTTATGGTTAGAACACAACGGACAGCGAAAACGCGTCCGTCTGTCCCTGGTAATCCAGCGGGGCGAACGAGTAATCTACCGTGAACGCCAGCGTACTGGTCACCTCGAAGTTCAGCCCCAATCCGAAGCTGAATCCTTCATAATCTTTCCCCACTATCTTATATCCCCCTCTCACGAAGATCGTGTTCTTATACGAGTATTCCGCGCCCGCCGCGAGCATCCATATGTTATCGCTCGGTTTGCGGACCTCCATCATCGCCGTTCCGACATGCCGGTCGTTATCGAACACGACATACGCCGCCCCGAACCCGAAATACCACGGCGACTGTACTTGCCCGTTATCGGTGAATCCCTTCAGGCTGAGCGCGAGATTCTTCAGCCCCGCGGAGAAGGTTAACGTATCGGTCAGGTTGGTCTCGCCCTTGAACTGGCGGACGTCGAGAAAATCGGTAAAATTCTTCACCTTCAGCGAGTAGGTCACCCCCACGTCGAACGCGAGGCTGTACGCGGTATAGTCCGCGAGTTGTGCCTGCGCGAATTTCACGGTTACGCCCATATCGAGATGCTGCTGATCGGCGAGAATATTATCGAACGGCGCGAACAGGTTATTCGCGTAGGTCACCCCGGCCATAAAGTCGCCGGAGTTCATAATCCCCTGCGAGATGCCGTTGACAGTCGCGTCGAACCCGTCGATAGTAAAGAGCGCGGCGGTCAGCCCGATCACGCCCGCGGAGTTGTATTTAGACGGTATCGGCAGGGCGAAGTTGAACGCGTTATAGGCCGAGCCGAAGAGCCATGTCATCCGGGACGCGCCGAAGCTCACGAGCTTGACGCGCGCCATCGACGCCGGGTTGACCGTGATAAAGTTCACGTCGCCCTTGACCGTCAGCCCGCAGTCCGCCATTCCCAGCGAACGGGCGACATAGTTTTCTATCATAAACACCGGGATACTGGACATCCCGTATTCCGCGCGGAGATTCCCGGCGAAAACCGCTATAAAAAGGGTGATGATTGCTGTTTTTTTCATTTCTTTCCCCCTACCGGATCACGATGACTTTCACGACAATATTGAACTCGCTGCCCTCGATATGGATGAAGTACCATCCGCTCCCGACTGTGTCGCCGGTATCGTTGAGTTTACCGTCCCAGATCAGGTTATCCCCGGCGTTATAGTACTTCTCCGGGATGACCGCGACCTTGTCCCCCGCGAGGGTATAGACCGAGGCGGACGCGTTCCCGCTCCGGTTCATCTTCACCACTATCTCGGTCGTGCCCTTCTTCGGGTCGATGATGCTCGTGAGCGCCGAAGCCTGCTCGACCGGCTGGAACAGGAGCGTGTTGGTTACCGCGGTCACATTGGTGCTGGTGTCGATAGCGGTCACTACCAGAGTGATAATATCGCCGTAGTTGAAGTCGCCCACCGGGTCGATGATGATGTTATGCCCCTTCTGCGCGTTCGCCGAAATACTGCTGCCGGGGCCGTCGTATGCCGGCGCGAACTCCGCGTTCGACAGGATGACCTGCCCGTTCAGGAGCACGGCTATTTTATTCGATTCCACGCCGTAATTGTCCATGACCATGAATGAGAACGTGGACGCGATAGGGATATCGACTGTCCCGCCCGACGGTACGAAGTTCGCGATAACGGGTGGCGCGGTGTCCGGCGGCCGGATGGTGAAGTACCACGTGTTAGTGACCGCGTTGCCCGACGCGCTGTCGTCCTCGATCGCCACCCGGATGCCGTAGGTGTTCGTATAGCTGAACACGGCGGTATAATCGACGGTGACGTCGTAGCCGTTATTGGCGTTCGACACGAACTTGCTTCCTATGCCTGTGAACGGCGCGACGAATATCCCGTTCGTCACCGCGTCAATCCACATCCCGCCGATATAAACGTCGACGTTCATTTTCTCACGGACGACCTGCGAGTTGTCCGAGGTCTCGAAGTACAGGAAGGTTTCCGGTTCGACATCGGTTGCGCCGTAGCCGGGATTCGCCTTCGAGATGACCGGCTTGGTGGTGTCGCCGCTCTGGATCGTGAACGGCCATTGAGCGCCGCCGGGGTTATTTTTGGTGTCCTTCATCGAGACATACACCCATACCGTGTCCCCGTAATGGAACGAGAACGACGGATCGGTCAGAACGCTGTAACCGTTGAAGCCGTTCGGGCTGACAGAGACCGAAAATCCCGGCTGCGGCGAGCCGTTGGTATACGCGATCATCGCGGGGCTGGTCCCGCTGTTGGTTTTTATATAAACGACGATACTGCCGGACTGGATACCCACGTTATCCGCGATGTCGAACGTGATGTTCGTATCGGAGGACTTGGGCGCGCCCGCGGTTGCCGGGGCGATATTGGTCAGGAACGGCGCGATATCGTCCGCCTTGACGGTGAACGAATAATTGGTATTGAGCGTATTCCCGCGCGGGTCCTTCGCGATTACGTTAACGGTATTCACGCTCTCGTAAGTCCAGTAACCCGTTTTATCGATAACGATCGAGACCGCGCCCGCCGCTCCGCTCATCGACGAGAGGGTGTCGTTATAGGGCGCGTAGAACATCCCGTTCGAAAGGGCGAGCGCGCCGTTGATTTTCACAATCACGCTCGAGTTGACGACCGAACTGTCGTCCTGTATATCTAGGGATACCATCTTAGAAATAATCACCCCCGCCGCGCCGGACGCGGGGTCGAGCCCGCTGACGGCGGGCTTTACATCGTCCGCCTTGATTGTGAAACTGTACGAGGTGGAGAACGGGTTGCCCTGCATATCCTGCACGCTGACCTGCACCGACACCGTCTGGTCGTAGTTGAAGTCGGCGGTCGGATTGATGGTTACACGGTAGCCGGTGCCGACAGCGGAAACACTCCCGGCGTAGCCCGACTGGAAGCCGCCGCCCGAAATGGCGCTCGCGCCGTTCACCTGCACGTTCAGGGTGGAGGAATTAATCTGCACGTTATCGTACACGTCGAACAGGATATTGACCGAACGGAGCTGGTCGACCGCCGACGGCACGGGTGTGCGGTTCGAGATACCGGGGGCGACATCGTCAGCCTTCACGGTGAATCCCCAGTTGGTGGTCGTCGTATTTCCCTGGTTGTCCTTGAACTGCACCCAGACATTGACGGCCTGGCTATAGTTGAAGTCCGTATTGGGATTGATGAGAACGTTATATCCGTTACCGTTCGCGGTGATACTCCCGCCGTAGCCGGCCTGGAGCGAGCCGTTGACGATAGCGTTGGTGCCGCCGATCTTCGCCTGTATCTGCGCGAGCGCGACCTGTATATTGTCGTCCAGCTGGAAGCTGACGTTCACGCCCGGGAGCTGGTTGTTCGCCCCCAAAGCGGGACTCCCGTTAGCGAGCGTGGGCTTGATATTGTCGGCGGTTATCGTAAACGAATAATTCGTAGATTTCGTGTTGCCCTTGTTATCCTTCGCGGTGAGGCTGACGGTAACGGTCTGGCCGAAGCTGAAGTCGGACACCGGCACGATAGTGACGTTATACCCGTTGCCGGTGGGTATCAGTTGGCTGGACGCGTTGGCCTTGTAGTTATTCGACAGCACGACCACGCCGTTGACGGCCGCGAGGATGGAACTCTGGTTGACTTGGTCGTCGTCGTTCACGTTGAAGAAGACGGTCGTGCTCCGGGCGATGCCTGCCGCGCCGGGGAGCGGGTTGAGCGAGGAGTAGGCCGGGGCGGTCGTGTCCGCCTTGACGAAGAAGTAGTATCCCGTCTGGATGACGTTCGCCGCCGCATCGGAAACAGTGACCTCGACATCGACCTTCTGCTCGTAGGTGAAGTCCTGATCGGGATTAATCGTGACCGTGTAATCCTTCTGCGAATTGGTCGCGATCGTACCGGTGAAGCCCGGCTGGAATACGCCGTTTTTAACGGCGTCGCTTCCTTCTATAATTACGTCGATATTCGTCGTGGAGAAGTTCACGTTATCGGTCACGCGGAACGAGATATTGACGCCGCGGTTCTGGTTATTGGTGAACTGCGCGGGCGAGAACAGCGCGAGCACGGGCTTGATATTATCGGAGCGGATGATATAGGTAAAGTTGGAATTCAGCGCCGCCCCGGTGACGGCATCCGCGGACGAGTTGGGGTCGTACGGCGTGGAATCCGAGAAGCCGGGCTTGCTCATATCCGGGCGGTAGTACATAAATACCTTGACCGTATCGCCGGTTTCGAGGCCGAGCGCGGATAACGGTATCTTCATTTCGCCCCAGTTGTTCGCATAGGAAGCAAGGTTTTCGTCGGCGGTAAGCCACGCTATATTACTATAGGTTCCGCTCCCGGAACGGGTGAGATCGGCGGTGAATTGGGTTTTATTCGTATCGGAGAACATCAGCATCGTAGTGCCGTATCCGCTGAACGTGTAGGAGTAAAGATTTCCGCCCTCGGAGGTCATATACGGACGGGTTGCCCAGTCCGAGGCGCCGAAATCCCCGTTCCAGTAATGGATACGCGGAACACCCGCCCATCCTGCGGGTTTATAGAAGTAGACCTTCATATTATTCGAGACTTTTGTCAGTCTTTCAAAATGGACGACCGAACCCGCGCCGACCCATGAGGAGCCGTTCCAGTTCAGGAATTCGGACACCCCTTTGGTGAGCGGGCTGTATCCCATCGCCCCGCCGAATTCCATCCGTTCGTCATACGGAGCCTCCGTCCATTGACGGAGCAAAAAATCGGGCTTATTGGCCGATCCGTAGGTGGTGCCGTTCTCCCACGGGTCGAACGGGCCGCCGGTCGAACCGCCGGAATTGGTGATAAACCCGAATACGATGCGCGACGAGGCGTTGCCGCCGTTATTCAGCACATCGCCGTCATAGAAATACCCGATGTAAAGGTACTGCGAGTCGTCGGTGACATACACGTCCTGACAGGCGTTCTGCACATGGAACGCGGAATTCGCGGAGATAGTCAGGGCTTTGTAATTCGCGCTGGACGCGGTAGGGGAAGCGCCCCAGCCGGAGTCCTTGAACCCGTCGATAGACGGCGAGAACAGGGGAACCGAGCCCGGCGCGGGAAATGCCGCGAAGGGGGCGGATAATGAAAGGACGATACCCCAGAACCATTTCTTCATAACATCCTCCGATGGTGTAAGCGCTTACATTTCGGCGAATATTATAAAATAAATTTATAGAATGTCAAATGTTGGATGAAAATAAACAAAGATTCAGCGGAAAAGGGCGGGAGATAGCCTGAATAGGGCTGGAAATCACGCCCCGATGGCGAAGTCGGGGGACTTGATGTTCTTGACCTGACGGGTGAAACGCCCCATGACCCATTCGTGCAGGAACGCGCAGGTATCGGCGGACGGCGCGGGAGTATCGGTCTCGGATACCCGTTGGAATACGCACCGTTTCCCGAGACAGTCGCGTTGGATGAGCGGACAATGTTTCATAGATGACTCCTGTAGCATAGTACTAATAGAATTATCGGAAGTTCCGCGGAATGGGTGAGAGCGGCGGGCGGGAATAATACGCGAAGGTAAAAGACTGCTTCGGTACCCCGTTCCTTCGTATTCTGCCCGGAATGACATCTATTATCAGCCATTCAAAGTAAAGCCCCGCCCGATGGCGGGGCTTACTCTATGTTATAAGAGACAACCTTATGATTCAAATCCGGTTATCGGGCGAAGCCGGGATGCGGTCATCGGGCGCAGCGGCGGCGCTAAAAATCGATCTCGAACTTACCGTCGAGCTTAAACGCGATATCAGAGCCGAGGAAAATAGTCGGATTGCTGATATTATACACCGGGGTAAGCGCAGCGCCGGGCAGCAGTAACGCGCCGCTCAGGTAGAAGTAGACATTCTTATCGAGCTTGAAACGGTTATGCAGGTCGAACTCGATGCCGAGCAGTGTGACGCTATTAGTGCCGACAGCGACAGCGGTCTGGGCGATACCCGCGACTAATGTGGACTTGAGGCCGATCTCCTTAATATTCGCCTCAGCGCCGAATTCGATCACAAACAACCCCGGATCGTCGTAACGAATCGCACCGCGTGTCAGGTTCTTGCGGGGGTCGGCGGTGACGATGCGGTAATCGAAGTAGGACTGCTGGCTGAACGGGCCGCCGCCGAAGAGGATACCCAGATCGGTCCTGAAATTGCCGTGGTTGCCCGCGACCTGGAACTGCTCGATCGCGTCATGGTTGGTGTCGTTTCCGCTGGTCATATTGACGCGGGCGAACACCTTCAGGAAACCGAAGAATTCGAACTCGGCCTTCCCGTAGAGATGGTACGCCGAAACCCCGATGCCGGTGCCGAGATTATCGACAGCACCCATATTGAGCGAGAAACCGAGGTCGAGTTTGAACGGGTCGAGTTTCAACGTATCGAAGGTGCCGATCCAGTTCAGCGAATACTTATAGGCGAAACGGTCGTCCACGACGCGCATAAAATAGACCTGCGCGTTAATAGGGTCGAGCTTGACCTGACCGTTAACAAAGTATAAAAAAGTGGAGTTCCAGCTCTGAACTTCAAAATAATCGTTGTCGTCGTTGATATTGGAGATGGAATCGTTCGTCCCGTTATAGAGTTTGGAGAACAGGACGTCGATCGAGAAAACGGGCTGGTTGAATGTGAGCTTGATCCCCATCAGGTCGTCGTCGAGCTCCGATTCGAGAGGGGTCTTGAACCCGAAGATACCGAGCTTCCCGTGCCAGAAAACGTCCTTATAATCCAGATACATGTTTTTAGTTTCGAGGTTCCATTTATCGGCGCCCAATCCGCCGCCCACCGCGAGTTCGCCCCATGGGATATTACCGACTTCGAGCTGATAGTATACCGAGAAGGCAGGGGTGACATCGAGGGTGATACCCAGACGGAGTCTGGAATCGAGCGACCAGTAATCGGCGTTACGGGTAAAATCCAAGTCCTTATTCATAAACGCGTAGAAGCGCGTGCGGAAATTTCCGTCGAACTTGACGTCCAACGCCGAGGCCGAACCGGCTATGATTAACAATAAACACAAAGTTTGAAGAACCCTCATTTTCACTTCCTCCGAGATTTTCGGTTATATTAACATGAAAATAATAAAACCGCAACCAAAGCATGCTATTTGCATCTTGAAAACCCCTCGCCAGCGGGGTTGTTGACGAAGATGGAAACTTAACTATTTTCCGTCACTGCGATGAGCAAAGCGAAGAAGCAGTCTATATAACATTATACATATTAATAAAATAGATTGCTTCGGCTATGGTTCGACATCCCGCTGAATGCGGGACCTGTCTACCTTCGGTAGAAGGCAGGCAATGACATAAAACAGTTTGTTACCCCCCTGCGCGCCCGGTGTGATGCGTGTACTGCGTACGTTAATGATTGGCTGTGTACCTTGCCGCGGGTTTGAGGTAGTATGGGCGGACACATAGATAATGGGGTTAGCCCCTCGACAGCATCTCGGCTTCGCTCGATGCAAGGCTCGGGGTGACGGATATCGCTTCATATTTGGCTCTTTAGCGATCGCAGGCTGGAGGTTTATATTGACGGACACTTTGATAATGGGTTTAGCCGTCACGCCCCGTATCCTGACATCCATGTCGCTACGGGGCTCCCCCATCCGTGGGGTCGCACTGACCGGCAGTTTGATTTAGTTCGGGGTATCCGTTATAATAATGCGGGAGGGAAGATGGGCCCGATAATCATTTCCATCGTAATATTCGGCGTGGGGTTGTATTTTTTTATCACCACAAACCGTAAGATCGCGCAGATAAAAGAAGACCTGATCACCAAGGAAGCCCGTGACGAGATGGGGGCGCTGATCGCGGAATTCAACCGTGTCGCCGAACGGAATATCAACCTGATCGAGGATCGTATCGAGAAGCTGAATAATATGCTTCAGAAGTCGACCCAGAAGATGGCGCAGATGGACGAGATGTCCGCGCGGGTGAACCGTCCGATTATGGTCGAGAGGATGGTCGGGGGCGGCGGCGATACCCGTCCCGCGCGCGAGAGTATGATAGTCCCGGCGGCGAAACCCGCGGAGGATACGGTTGAGATACGCGGCCGGCTTGAGGAAAAACCGCGCGAGGCGAAGCCTGCGCCTGAGATAAAGAAACCCGAACCGCAGGTGGAGATTCACGCAGTCGAGAAGGAGCCGGTTGCCCGGAAGGAGCCGCCTGTCAGGAAGCCGAAGCCCCAGCCTGAGAAAAAACCCGCCGCCGAACCGTTATCGCGCAGCGAACAATTGAAGGCATTACTGCGCGAGGGGAAATCCCGCGACGAACTGGTCGATATGGGGTATATGGAAAACGAAATTAATCTTCTGAGTTTCATTATCCGAAAAGAATAATCGTGGGATGAGCCGGAAATAAAAAAAAGGCGCTGCGCCTGCGCCTTTCCATTATTAATTTATTTAGAGGGTCATCGTGGTTATACTGGGTTGCGGTTCTATCCCCTAATTCATATTGATAATATAACAATCCTTTCCGATGGGTGTCTGCTTCAGCTTCGAGAGCACATCCGACGCGCTGTTCTTATCGGTAAACTTTCCTATCCTGACTCTGTAGTAACGAATCCCGTTGACAATACTTTCGACAATATACGCCTGATACCCCATATTCCGGAGCTCGGTCTCGATCACACGGGCCTTATCGAGCGACGTATGCGCGGATACCTGTATCGTAAAATTCCCGGCTACATTGGCGGTCACAGGCTTGACGGGGGTCGCTTCGGGCTTCTTGGTATCCTGGGGTTTGACTGCGGGGGTGTCCTGTTTGGGCTTATCCGCAGGCTTGACCTCGGTCTTCTGCACGACGGGTTTCTTGACCTCGTCTATCGACGGAGGGGTCACGGTTTCTTTTTTCACGTTATCGTTGACGCCGATCGGGGGAGCGGTGACCTGCGGGATAACCGGCGACATCGAGTCCTGCTGGGTTACGCCGGGAGTATTCTGCTTGACATACTCGCTTTCCATCTGCTGGGCATGGATTTTCTCGTCCATCTGGGTGATATATTCCGAACTGGAAAGATTGACGTTCTTAATCGTGGTCTTGCCGAGCCAGTACCCGATCAGGAAGATAAATACGCCGAAGAAAACGAAGATCGCGCCCGCCCATACGATTTTTTCATCGGAAAGGTTCAGCGCTTTCTTGGGAGATTTCGCCGGCGCGTACTCCGCTTCTTTAGCTAACGGTTCCTGCATATAGGTGTTTCCGCCGCGGTGATTGAATGCGCTGGTATGCTTATAGTCGCTGATCTTGATCCGTTCGCCCTGCGCGGCGTCGGGTTCGTCGAAATTGTAATTCGAGAATGTATCGTTCTTCGCGGTTGGTTCGTGATTTTTACTTTCGGGAAAGATATCGATAAAATCGATTTCGCTCATATTCCCCTCCGATTAGCGTTGTGAAAACGGCGCTTATTTTTCAGTATGCCCGGCGATCGAAGTCCATACCCGATATTTCGATTAGGTTACGGTTATTAAAATCGCCCTACAATATTTTCGGAAGGAATCGGATTTTTTTTACGGGTAACCCCAATTAAATTTTTTATGGCGTAAACCGGCGTCTTATGCTACACTATCCGGGGAGCGTACGATGAAGGTTAAATTACTATTGTGCGGAATATTCCTGGTACTCGCGGGCTGCGCCGGAAAACAGTCTTTGACCGATTATGACGAGATAGTCAGCGTCTGGTTTTTCCATGCGGCCGCGGGAAACTCCTTCAACGGGCAAGCCTATCAATCGAAGCCTCCCGCCGGAGCGCCATTCTTCTATAATAAATCCTTCGAGATGGAAAACTATATCCTGAAGGAGGAGAACGGCGCGAACCTCTACGCCTCCCTGCTCGAGAAGGCGTCTCTCTGCGGGCATACGATAGTGTTCCATGCAAAGGGATACGACGGGATGAGTATGGCGGCGTTCGCGGCGCTTACCGGGACGAACACGGTCGCGGTCAGGTACGGCGAGGGCGGATTGTACGGCGGCGAATTGAGCTTTGTCAAGGCAACGGTCTATATGGATATTCCCGCCGAGCCGGAAGAATTCCGCGATATCGAGGCCGTCAATGTGGGGGTCGAGCTCCCGATGCGGGACTGCGACGGCGAATGGAGCCCGTTCTTTATCGATAAGATGCGCCATATCGATATCGAGTTCCTCAAGCAGATCGTCGTATCTGAGATTAAGCGCCAGTTCGGTATGAAATTCCCGGAGGACTGCGAGGGTAAAATTTATTTCATCACCGCCCCGATGCAGAGTATCAAGGACGGCTTCTTTCAGGTCAGCGTCCGGGTCAAGGTGATGTTCGAATAAAATATATATAATTTTGCACTTTAAATTTCTCAAAAATCATGTTAGAATAGGCTAATATCTTGAGGGGGTGAATGGTGAAATATCGGGTTGCGGGTATCGGTCTGTTTTTATTATTATCCTCCTGTTCGTTTGTGGAAGACCTGTTCCGACCGTCGGATATCGACCAGATGATCCGCGAGGAATGGGGAGATATCGTATTCAGTTCGGCGGGCTGCAATCCCACATTCTTCCTTTCCGGCACCAATCAGTCTGTAAGTATCGTCTGTAAAACATCGTCGAAGGAGCAGGTGCTCGAGGTCAAGGTGAACCTGTCGGAGCTGGGCGGAGGCGAGTTCAAGCTCAACCCCGACTATACCCGTACCGAATGGAATTCGCTGACCTTCGTCGCCCCGGGCAGTATGGGTATAAAGAATATATATCTGATTGCCCTGAACAGCAAGGGGATCGTCAAGACCAACAAGCTGTCCGTAACCGTATCCACCAATGAAAGCATCATCTATGTGTCCTCCCTGGGAAGCGATCAAAACATCGGGACATTGAAGGGCGCGCCGGTAAAATCGTTCGCCGCCGCTGTCAATCTGACAAAGTCGCTGGGAATCCCGGTGATCTATATCGCGGGGGGAAATTACAGCGAGGTCTACAGCGCGCTCTATGTGAACCTGCGGCTCGAGGAATTGACGAATATTTCGATCTACGGCGGATGGAGCCCGGATTTTACCGCGCGGGATATTTCCGTATACCCGACGGTGATCGATAAGGTCAACAATCCCAATACCGGGATCGCGGTTATCAGGTGCGAAGGGATTTTGCTCGACGGGCTGACGGTAAAGGGATACGATGTCCCGGACGACCTATTGAATATGTTCCTGACACGCGGCGGGGGAATCCTCGCGAGGGAGTCCACGCTGACGCTCCGTGATGTGAAGGTGATCGGATGCGAGGCGGTGGGAGGCGGCGGTATGCTGATTAACCAGTCCGCGGTGTTTATGACTAACGTGAAATTTATCAGCAACTCCGCGACGGTCGGCGGGGGAATCTATATATTCCAGTCCGATCCCCAGTTCGCGGGATGCGAATTCAAATATACTCTCGCGGGGGGCGCGATATTTGTCACGAACGAATCCAACCCGTATATCACAAACTGTTCCTTCAGCTATAACACCAGCGGAAACCCCGGCGGGGCGATCTGCTATGTGCAATCGTTCGTTAATTTGTACGATTGCATGTTTGCGAATAATACCAGCGCCAAATCGGGAGGGGCGGTTTTCATGTATATTTGCTCAAACGGCGTGTTTTACGGGAATACGTTCGCGAATAACTACTGCCAGAATATCATTTTCTTATACGGCGGGGCTGTCGGAATGAAGGATTGCCCGTATCTGATCGAATTCTATCAGAATAATTTTTCCGGGAATACATGCGGTTCGGGGAGCGGTGGGGCGATTTCGGCTACGAACTGCCAGTCTTTAATAATAGCCGACAACTTCTTCTACGGGAATAATGCGGTGAAGGACAATGTCTATCATATGGGCGGCGCTCTGCATTTTATCTTCAGCAAGTATTCCGTCCTGCGGAACGGCTTTACCAATAACGGCGCTCTGAACTATAACGCCAGTTTCTTCGGGGGAGCGTTCGGCGCGGAATACAGCAAGGGTCTGATTATGGGGAATACTCTCTACGGTAATCAGGTTACTTCTTATGGCGGCGCCCTCTATCTGAAATACTGTTCCAATTTTATCGTGAGCAATAAGATCATCAATAATAAAACAAGCTCATATGACGGCGGGGGTTTATGGGCGAATAGCTCGTTTCTAAAGATGCAGGAAAACCTATGGATCAGCAATTATTCGAGCGGGTACGGCGCTTACGGAGGCGGGGCATGCGCATTCCTGTCGTCCGTCACCACGAATATCGGGGATACCTTTATCGGGTGCTGGTCGGGCGGAGATGTCAGTTCCATCATTAAACTCGACGGGGCATGGGACTGGGTTCGCGGATGCACATTTATCTCGAACCTGTTCGTGCTCGATTACGGTCATTCATCGGTAAACGCCGGGATATTCGAGACGGGCGGATTTGGGAATACCAACACGATGGTCGCGAACGTTTTCGCGACCAATACGATGGATTTCCTGCTGGTTGACGCGCCGATGATGAGGTATATTACCAACAATAATGACTGGGTAAATATCAATAATCCGGGTCCGTTAAAAAATTACCCGAACAGCACGAATAACCGTGTGACGAACTGGTAGGGGGCGAAAATGAAAAAAATAATCATCTTTCTCATAGCGGCGGTATTTGTTTCGTGCGATATGTTCCATAATACCGATATCGGGAATATGCTCGAGGCGGCGCAGGGGACGATCGTTTTTAACTGGGCGGCGGTGAGCCCGGACCTGTACTCGGTGAAGACCTATACCAATCTCGTACTGACGGCGAAGGTCACCGGAACGGACGCGAAAATCGTATCGGTCGAGGCCGATCTAACCCCGGCCGGAATGGGGATCGTCAGTCTGGAACTATCTGGGGATGTCTGGTCGAATCAGGTATGGGTTAAATCGGTTACGCCCGGGAATTTTACGATTATCTTCAACGCGGTCAACGAGTACGGGAAATCCGTGCAGTTCAGCAACTCTATCCGGGTATTCCAGAACGAAGCGATCTATGTCGCGGGGTGGGGCGACGATACCAACTCCGGGATAACCAATACTTCGCCGGTGCGGACTATCCTGAAGGCTTCGCAGCTTTATGATCTGAACGGCGCCGGGGAAATCCGTGTCGCGACAGGGGTGTACGACGACAATATCAACAGCTGCTGCGTGCTGATGAAGGCGGGGATGATACTGCGCGGGGGGTATGACAATACGTTCCTGACTAATAACCCTGCGCTCTACCCGACGAAGCTCGACGGGTTGCCCGGTAACGCGCTTCACGTGATAGCCGCGGTGGACGGCGGGAAATGTACATTGGACGGGCTGATTATCAGCAGGGGTATCGCTAACGACGATTTCCTGTTCGGAAAGCACGGCGGGGGTATCCTTGCTCTGGGCACTGAAATGGTGATAAAAAACTGTATCATAGAAAGCAACTATGCGCTCCAATGCGGCGGCGGGATATATGTAATGAACGGGTCTGTCACTATCTCGAACACCTTATTCCGGGAGAATATCGCGGCGTCCCAGGGCGGCGCGTGTTTCCTGTACGATGTCGCCAGGGCGGATATCGACTATCTGCTGATCACGAATACCTACGCCGAGAGCGGCGGGGGGATATACGGCAAGAATGTCGCGTCGTTCACGATGGATAATTCGATCATAGCAGATGTGACCTCCAAAAAATCCGGCGGAACTATCCATCTCGAAAACGGGTCGTTCGCTTTCGGTAATTCCATCTTTCATTCCGGGACGTTATTCAATGACTCGTTCAATCTGGATATCTACGGGGGGACGGCATTTTTCGCGAACGGAATTCTAAGTATGAAGAATTGTATCCTAAGTAATAATAATTCCAGCAACACTGTAAATTTCGTTTCAATTCGGAGCAGCGGGATTTATCTTTCCGCGATAACCAACTTTTCGATCATCCAATCGAAATTCTATAAAAACACCTGCTATTCCTTCTACGGTTCGCAGGGCGGGGCTATTTTATTAGGCGGGCAATGCTGGGGGAAAATTATCAGCAACCGGATATCAATGAATTCGAACTCCGCGACTTATAATTACGGAGGCGCGGGAATCCAGTTTGATTATTCTATTACCCCGATGATTGTCGACTATAACATTTTCGAGGCGAATTACCCGGGGACTATATACGAAGGGTATAGTACATCAGAACCTTCATCATTAAAGTTTAATAAATTTTTAAATACATCAATACTCTATTATGATTATAACGCAGGTGATATTACATCCATTTCCGCGCTCAATGCGTTGGATGAAAACGGGTATAATCCCGCCGGAAGCGTGTCCGGCAATACGACAAACTAAGGAGCCATCGATGAAAAAGTCTTTATTATTAATTGTTGCTATTCTGGTGATGTCTATTTCGGCAGGATATTCCGCCCCGTCGGCGGTGAAAACCATGATCGGCGGGTTTGTCAACCTCGGGGACAAGAAGCAGGACAATATCGGCGAACTGACCGCGCGTTCTCTCTACAACCTATTCGCGAAGATTCCGGGGAGCGATCTGGTCGAACCCAAGGATTCGCTCGAACAGGCGAAAGCGAACGGCGTCCTCTCGATCACCAACGGGAAAGAGCTCAATCTCGCGATGAACAAACTCGCGCAGAAGGCGGGCGCGGGGCTGGTGGTGTTCGGTGTGTATAAAGTTTCGGGCGATAAACTGACGGTGACCGTGTTCGGTATCGATGTGGTTACCGCGGAGATCAAGTTCCAACGCGAATTTTCCGGCGCGGCGGGGATGGACGTATTCGATACGATCGACCGCATCACCGAGGAAATCGCGGGCGTCGTGCTCGGTAAAAAGATCGAGTTCGCGACGCTGACGATCAGTATCAATACCGATAGCACGGAGTACAGGGTTTACCTCAACGGCAAGTTTATCGCGAAAGCGTCGAAAGCCCAGCCGTTCTCCGAAAAGGTGTTTGCCGGGGAGGATAACGAACTCACGATGGTGAACGCGGCCAATATGAAGGAAGTCTACCGCGAGATATTCGCGTTGAAAAAGGGCGATACGAAAAAAGTGGATTATACCCCGTCGGGGAAAATAGTCGTCACCGTTCTGAACGTCAAGGAGCCCGTTCAACTCAAGTGGAACGGCGAGAAGGTATGGGACGTCCTGCAGGGCGAGCCGTTCCAGTTGCGTAATGTCGATATCACCAAGACCCATAAGCTGGAGGTCGTAAGCGCGAAGGGCGACGTGCTCGGCTCGATGAATATCGCGCTCGAGGAAGGGGAAAGCGCGATCGCGAATATCGACCTGGCTATCGGCCAGCGGAAATTCGGGATGGCCCTGAAGGGTCTCGAGGGCGGATTGTCGCTTTCGCTGGGTATCAATTATAAAATCACTCCCGAACTGAAGGCGGGATTGTTCTTCGGTATCATGTTCTACCCGACCGAGGTTTCTGTCGCCGGGGTGACCAGTTCGTCCATTAATAATCTCCTGAAGTTCGATCTTGAGGTCAGTTACTATTTCCTGCGTTTACAGGATTTCCCGTTATCTCTCGCCGGGACCGTATTCGGCACGGGATTCCTCACGACCAGCGCGGGTTCGTCGTTCGCGATATCCCCCGGGATAGGGCTGAAGACCGATATCGCGAATTTCTTCATCGACCTCAAGGCGCGGTACTCGTTTGTCGACAGTAAAATCCACCCGATGCTGGGGGTGGGGATTTCCCTCGATTTTTAGGGGAGGATTCTCTTTACATCTTAGGCCGGCGGATTTATAATATACCGTTCAATTTCGGGGGGATCCGGAGGCCTAATGAAAAAGTCGCAGCAAAAACTGGTGATCAACCTTGTACTCCTTTTCGGGGCTTTGTTGATTCTCGGCGGGTTCTACCTGTTCTTCGTACAACCCTCGAACCTGAAGAAAAAGGATTGGGGTAAGGTACTGCTCTTGTCCGGCGTCACGAAAAGCGATATCAGCGCCCTCGACATCATGTTCACCCAACTTTCCAACACATTCGGGGTAGCGTTAACCAGGTTGTCTAACGGGTGGAATGTCAGCCATCCCTATAAAACCCTGGCGTATTCCGCCGAGGTCGAGAAGCTGATCGACGATCTGATGGCCGCGAAAAGCGACGATATGCTGACGAATGTGACTCCCGATCAGATCAGGGAGTTCGGTTTCGACCAGCCGATCGACGTGATCGACGTGTATCTCGCGAACGGCAAGAAGGTCAATATCATCAACGGCGGTTTCGCGCCGGTCGATAACTATTATTATACGATGCTCAATCACGACTCGAATAATATCTACATCGTCTATGCATATATGTTTTCCTCGTCGGAGCGTTACGCGGATATCTATATCCAGCGGAATATCTTCTCGCTCAAGGCCACCGCGGTGACCAATATCACGATCAAGGCGATGGACGGGAAGGAGTACCGTCTCGGCTATACCGCCAACCAGTGGACGCTGTATCAGCCGAAGAAAATGGACGTCGATAACTACGCGGTTCAGCGGAAAATCCTCGAGTTTACCGCCTTACCGCTCGTGCAGTTCGCGGCCTACGAACGTACCCCGGAACTGATCAAGCAGTACGGCCTCGATAAGCCGAAGTACCTGGTAAAGATGGTATCGTCGTTACCGGAAGACGGGACGAAGTGGGTCTATATCAGCGGGATGACCAACGGCAACATGCATTACGCGTATACGCCGTCCCTGCCGGGGATTATCTATATCAATCACGCCGACCTTCTCTCGAAGTTCATTCTCACCCCGGAGACGTTCCTGATACCGGTGAATCCCGAGACGAATGTGAATACGAATAAGCTCGAAATACTTCAAGTGCAGTAATATGGAAATAGAGTTAGCGCGGAAACTGCTATCCTTCTTCTTCAAAGCCCCGCTGGTAAACGCCCTCCTCGTGTTCGAGGATAACGAGTATTTCGGGGTGGTGTTCAAACGCGATATCGAGATGGGCCTCCGCGAGGGGACGTTCCGGCTATTCGAGAATATCAGCGCTATCAGCGCGCAGGAACTTACGACCGTACTGTTCGCCCAGCAGGTATCGTCCGACACGGTGATTCCCGTGATCGACAAGGTCGGCAACCTCAATAAAATCATCTCCTACGAGGAGTTCGAAAGCCACTTCCATTTCGACCGTTTTATCGTGGATTTTTCGGTCGCTCCCGTGATCGACAGTCTCGATACCCCCATTATGGTGACCAATCACTTCAAGCGAATCCTGTATATGAACCGCGGCGCTTATGAGATCGCGGAGAAGGATTTTACCGGGTGGAATATCAGCAGTCTCTTGAAACAGTTCGAGATTGAAATATCCGGCGATAAGATGCTCGTGACCGCGGGCGGGATGACCTACCAGCTCCATATCCATTTCGCGATGGCGGAAAATTTCTCCTACCACGTCTATCAATTCATCCCGGTGTAAAATATCAAATTGTCAGGAATTTTCATTTCGCGAGGACAAGCTCGATGACCGGGCTGAATGTTTTACCCCAATTTAGTACGGATGCCACGGATTTCACGGGTTGGCGCAGATTATTTCCATAATCGTTATTTCACCTTCGATGTTATTTTTCTGAGTATTCACTCAAACCGTGTTCGAATTCTAAAAGAAATTCGTGGATCGGAATATCTAGAGCTTTCAGAATGTTTCGAAATTCAATGAAATCCAGTCGTCTTTCAAACGTTTCATATTTACTAACGTAGGTTTGGTCAATTCCGAGCAATTCACCTAATTCGGTTTGTGTTACATTTTTGCTGATCCGGTATTCCTTTAGTAATGAGATGAAATACCGGTATTCGGGATTAAAAATAGTTTTTCTATATGACATGAAACTATTATAAAGACACTTGACAAATATGCGATAATCGCATATAATAACGAGTGAAAAATCATTATTTTGGAGGTTAATATGAAGACCGGGATTAGATGTTTTAGTGTTTTAGTGTTATTTAGTATTGGTATGTTATCTGGTTGTGCGTCAACCTCAATGAAAATGGTAAAAGGTCAGTATTATCCGGCTAAGCCTAAATGTGCGCTAGTTTATATGGGAATTGGATGTTATCGTTCTTCCTATTATGGAAGTCAATTTAAAATCAAAGATATTGAGAATTCTTTTAATAAAAGTGTAAAAGAATTCCCGATAGAACGATTGATTAAAGCAATAAACATTCAAAACCCTAACTCGGCAATTATTTCAAATTATCAATGGGATAACAATAACTTTGAGAATGGTTACGATTCTGATGCTCTTTCGGATTATATTATATATCAACCAATAGTAGCAAGTAAAGAACTTGTAATAGGGGGAAGTTATTCGAAGGGTCATTCGGATGGTTATGATACAGGTGTGCATTATAGTTTATCATCAAACGCCATAAAAAACTACTTAGATAAAAATGGGTATGATATAGCAATTTTTTGTTTTGTGGATATAATTGGTCCATGGAAGATGCATGGGAGTTACGTTACTGTTGAGGTGGATCAGTGGGAAGCTAGAATTAGATTGATTGCAATTGACAATAATTCTTTAATTGTTGGTGTTGCTGGAGTACAGCGAGGAAAGGCACTTAATAATATTGGTTACGGTCTTTTCTTCAATGAATTTACTGGGAGTTCGATATATTCGAAAAATTATGGTAACTTGTTTACTTCATTTTATTCGTTTCTTGATCAGGGGAAACTAAAGTTTGATAAAGTTTACAAAGAAAATGCTTTTGCTGCATGGAAAACTAATTCTATAGAAGGAGGAATTGACCTAAAAATTTATAAATCTGACGATTTAATTTCTAACGAAAACATGAGTGTAAATATGGATTATATAAGTTATTATTTAAGTTCAATAATTGACTTTAAATAATATATTTACTTTCATTATTCAATAAAAGCCGGAGACACATCGCGTATCCCCGGCTGTTTATTTCACAAGTTGCTTCTTACTTTACAGCTTTGATTACCTGAGTAAACACCTTCCCCGCATATTTTACCTCCAGTGAAACGCTAAACGGGAGTGTCGACGAGGCCGCGATCGCGGGCTTGCCGTTATCGATCTTCTCCATCACGAGGTCGACCGTACCGCCCGCGAACGGGAGATTCTTCACCCCGTTCTTCTTTTCGCTCGAGATATTCCAGACGATCTTCGACCCTGGGGCGTCGAGACGGATACCGATCACGTTCTCGATCAATAGCGCGATAGGCCCGTCGCCGGACCACCCCACGAACTTCGGGCGGACATAGAAAATATTATCCCAACGGGTCGCCGGCTCCTTGAACTCGGAACTGTAGCATTCCCATATCTGCTTGGTGCCGTCGAGATCGGCGGGGAACGGGATATTGTTCTGCTTGTAGGGGAGTTTCTTCTTGTCGGGCACAAAGTTCGCGTAAACCTCGACCATATTCTGGATATGGTTGAGGGAGGCCTCGAGCGCGAAGTCGTCGAAACCGTTCGCCTCAAGCCCCTTGATCGTCATAAACGTGGTCGGCGCCCATACCGCGCCCAGCCAGTAATGCCCCTTGGGGTCGTACTCCGGCTCGGACTTGGAGAGGGTCGGGAAAAGGTGCGGGCGGTAGAACTCGTCGGGATTTTTGAGATGCCCGGTGAGGAGCTTGAGCTGTTCCGGCGACGCGAGCATGGCGAGCATCGGCCAGAATGATGCGATGGTCTTTTTCGCGTGGAACGCCCCGTTCTTCTTGACGTCGTAATATATTCCGTCCTTCGCGCTCCACATCTTATCGTTAATGAGCTTCTTCAGCGCGTCGTACTCCCCTTGGTACTGCTTGGCGAGCTTGGTATTCCCCGCGACCGCGCAGAGTTTCTCCATATACATGGCGAACAGCACCATCTGAGAGGTGATATCGATCCAGCCGTACGCGGAACCCTCGCGCGGGGAGTTGTCCATGCCGGAGCCGAGGTTCGACGTGAAGTAGAAACCCTCCGGCGTGCGGCAGTTATTTTTCAGCCATTGGAAATATTTATGGTTGTGGTAGATCGCGGGGAGAAGGCGCGATTCGTCGCCGGTCTTCATCAGGTAATTGTACTCCACCCACGCGTACAACGGGGGATTGATATGCGGGTCGGTGGGGGTAGGGTCGTAGTCCTTCCCGGTGGTCTCGCTCTGCACGCGGCAGATATACCCGTTCTCGCGCTGTTTCAGGTAGAAGTTATCGACCGAGTACATCGCGGGGAACTCGTTACCGCCGTACACCCCGAAGAACATCATGAAGCACGTATCCCATTGATAGATATGGTCGTTGAAGCCCTCGTCCATATACGCCGCGACGAACCCCTTGGCGACGTTGCCCTTGGATATCTTCTCGCGCGCGAAGCCCCAAGCCGCGTTATATAAGTCGATATAGTCGGGGTTCTCGTCGTAGATCACCTCCGGGAGCCCCGTGCCCGCCGGGTGTAACGCGAGGTCGCATATCGAGGTCTGGTTCGGCGCGAGATAGACGGCGTTCTTTACCGCAGTGGGTTCGGCGGTATTGCCGAGCCAGTTGCCGTCCCATACCCCGTTACCGTTGATATCCTCGAACCCTTTGACGGTGTACTTGCCCGCCGGAACCGCGCCGGAGAGGTATTTCCCGTCCTTGTCGCACTTGACGGCGACGGGCGCGAAATCGTACTCCTCGTAGTCGCTGATATAGACGGGGTACAGCACGGCGTAGAGCGCGCCCTTGCCGGAGCCGGTGATTTTACCGCCGAGTTTGGCGGTATTCTTCAGTTCCATCTTCTCAGCCCCCTTGAAGTACTTGAACGATTTCCCTTTACTTTTGTTGCCGTTCATGTCGTAGGTGACGATGGTAAACAGGTAGTCCTTGTATTGGTCGAGTTTACCGAATTCTAAAATTGTATCCTCATATTTCTTCTTGAGTATTTTCGCGGGAGCCAACCCTTCCTGGAGGAGTATTTCCACCCACGCGGCGTCCGGGGACGGGGAAGGATTCCACCGCAGGACGGCGTCACCGTTATCCTTGAACCCTATGCGTATATTCGACACCTCCATCGGCGGCATCTTCTCGATCATTGCGACCTTCATCTCGGAATTCGCATCGAGGTCGGCCCACCCGATATAGACGAACTTATACTCCTTCTTGGAGACTTGCAGTTTCTCCGTGTCGATACTCCCGGTGTCCACCTCGGCGGTACCGTCGTCTCCCGTGATCGCGAGCACGTCCCCCGCGACAAAGTTCACCCCCTTGATGGGCTCGCCCGTATCCTTGTCGGTCACCGTGAACTTGACGATCCTGCCCCCGCACGATGCGAGGAATAATGCGACGAAAACCATAACGAGATTTTTCATACCGCCCTCCGGAATATTAAATCGTACGGGATATTATATCGCGGCGTGGAAAAAACGCAAGGAAAATATGGAAACGTTCCCATGCTCCTCACCTCCAGCATACGCTGAAGGCAAGCGGACGGGAGGGAACTCCGCGACGGCAGCTTGCCTTCACGCAAAGCGTGGAGGGGATGCCGGGGAGCGGGAAATAATTTGCGAAAAAAGAAGGATATGTTATAATACAAACGGAGAGAAATATGCCCGAATTATGCCGGTTTCTTGGGATAATTATTTATATGTACTTCAACGACCACGACCCGGCGCATTTTCACGTGCAATACAACGAGTTCAGGGCATCGATCAGGATAAGCGATTTTTCAGTGATTGACGGGCATCTCCCGCCGCGCGTACTCGGATTGGTGGTCGAATGGGCTGAGATGCATTCAGGCGAACTGAACGGAAACTGGGAGAGTCTGGAAACGGACGGCAAGTTTAAAAAAATTAAACCATTGGTATGAGGCAAAGTATGACGTGGATTGTGAAGGCCGAATATACCGGCGGATATAAAATACGGCTCACGTTTAACGACGGGGTTTCCGGCGAAGCCGATCTGGAAAATATCCTCAAACGCGACCCGCGCCCAATTTTCAAAACCACCGCCGACCCGGCGAATTTCCGCGCGTTCAGGGTGGAAGCCGACACGGTGGTATGGGATACCGGCCTCGACCTCGCCCCCGAGTTCCTGCGCGAACTGATCGTCTCGGACGCATCTGTCAAGGTATAAATTAGATGTATAAAATTGAAAAAAGTATTGAAAAAGCAATCGCTGGGCTAAAAGGTGGAGAATTTGAGGCTTTTTGTAGCTATTTTTTTTCAATTGTGTATAATTATAAAGATATAGAATCGAGTAGAGATGAAAATAATCAACCTGTACGGGGAGTTGATGCATATTATCGGTTGGAAAATGGTGAATTTATTATTTTTCAATATACTTCACAAGAAAAAGATTTGAAAACAAAGATAATTAATGATATTGAGATTCTAAACTCTGATAAACCGGATTATCAAGTATTTAAAAACCATATAAAAAAAGTTATAGTATGTATCAATCAACCAGATCGTGGGAGTATTATTGAATATGAAAAATGTGCAAAAAAATACGGCTGGGAATTTGAGCTATTTACACTTCATAGGTTGACTAAAATATCGATAGATAATGATGAAATTTTAAAAAAATACTTTTCTGACCTTAACTATGTTGAGAAAATTCTATATTTCGATTGTGGAGCACGGATAAAAGAAGTTAGGGAAGAAAGGAATTTACTTTCAAGTGAATTTATAGAGTTAGTAGGTTTCGGAAGTGAAAAAGAATTAATAGAGATTGAAAACCGAGAAAAGGAAGCGACTCTAGAATTTTTACAAGTTCTATCAAAAAACACCTCGGTTGAATTAGAATGGTTAAAACATGGGAAATATACGAAATATGATATTAAATATTTTGAAACATCTGAATTGGATTATTTCATAGATAAAGAAAGACATTTTACAATATACTTCTGTTTAGAAATAACAGAAATGAATCTTTTATTCTTATATGCTTTTACTGAGAATAAATGGATTTGTCGAAAATATTTTTGCGACTTAAATTTTGATTCTTGGTTTGATGATCATAATAAAATTAAAGACATATTTATTCAATTAAGAAAAATATTTTCTAGCTTAAAAAATTATACTTCATTTGGGAGAATAATAAGTCCAGAAGTATACCGTAGAATTCTTGGAGGTAAGGAATTTTTTAAGAATATTCCTACTATATATCAAGGAAATAATTCATGGTGGTTTGATGATATATGTGATATTTATGATAAGTACGATATAAGTATTAATTATAAGATTAGGTATGAAGATTGGTTTTTTAAACTGAAGGATAATTTCTTAAAGTATATGGATTATGAATACTACCAAAAAAAGACTAATAACACTCATAAATAAATATAAGCCAACTATATGTAAATTCGTGCAATCTGATTGTTCTCCGCGAATGCGGGGGTAGCTTCCCTCGACTGCTAACTTTCCACTTTTCAGTTGTCACTTTCTACTTCTCACTTACTTGCATATCCCGTGCGCGACATTGGGGCTGTCGGGGTTGACGTCTATGGTGCGGGTCTTCGGGATAACGACGAGGTCCATATCCTCCATCGGGATAGCGCCGAGAAGAACCTGATCGCCCATCACGAGCGCGCCGGAGAATCCCACCCGGTTCTTGAAACGGATTTCCACCGGCCCGGCGTAGGGGACGAGCTTGCTCGAACCGTCGGCGAGGGTGACTTCCTTATCGGAGACCGTCTCGATTTCCAGTTGAACCGCGACATGTTCGGGCAGGCAGAGATAGACCGAACCGGTATCCGCGAGCGCGTTGACATTGACCGGCGATAGTTCGGGTTTCTTCGGGTTACGGAGTTCGAGCGCGGCGTTGACTATTCCCATATCGTTTACCTCTTTACCTGCTATATAATAGAACGGTTTTTAAAATATTTCAAAGATTAAAGGGATTACAAAATTACCGCGTGTGCCGTGCGAAGTCGGGGCGGGCAAATGGGTCAGCAAATTGCACCGGACCCTGGGCGCGTGCCCTGCTTGTCCTGAACGAAGTGAAGGGAGCAAAGTCGAAGGACGGTCATCGAGCGGAGCCGAGATGCCACACCATCGGCTCGTTCGGCCACTTCGCGTAATCGATCCGGCCCTCGGAGAACATCCTGATCACAGCGGGGAGCACCTGATGCTCCTCCCTGAGGACGCGCGCGGACAGGGACGCCTCGGTGTCGCCACTGCGGATAGGGACTCTCGCCTGCATGATACGTTTGCCCCCGTCGATCACCTCGTTGACGAAGTGGACGGTGCATCCGGTCTCACGGTCTCCCGCTTCGAGCGCGCGGGCATGGGTATGCAGGCCGGGGTATTTCGGGAGAAGGGACGGGTGGATATTGATGATACGGTTCTCGAACGCGCGGATGAGGGGGGGCTTGACCACCCGCATGAAGCCCGCGAGCACGATGAGGTCTGGCGCGGCGGCGCGTAACGCGGCGATATACGCCTGCTCAGCGTCGCCTTCGAGCTTGGTCTTGAACTCGCCGGGATGGATATATTGCGAACGGATACCGTGTTTCGCGCAGTAGTCGAGGGCGGCGGCGTCGGGCCGGTCGGACAGGACGAGTACGATCTCCCCGTCGAACACTTTATCCTGTATCGCGCGGTGGATCGCCTGGAGGTTCGACCCTCGCCCGGAGACCAGTACCGCGAGCCTTATTCTCATGCCACGGCATCCCGGATGATATTCACGATATCGTTGATGAACACGATTGCCGCGAGCGATATGATAAAGAACAACCCCACATATTCGATCACCGTCAGCACTTTCTCGCTGGGCTTAATGCGCGTGACCCATTCGAACAGGTTCAGCAGGAAGTGCCCGCCGTCCAATCCGGGGAGGGGCAGGATATTGAAGAACGCCAGCGCGACCGCGATCATCGCCATAAACTGGAGGAATTTGACGAAACTCGCGTGGGTGGCGATAGTTCCGGTGACCTGGATGATACGGAGCGGGCCGGACATATGCTTCTGTACGTCGATCTTGCCCTTAATCATCACGACCAGCCCTTCCCATGTGCGGACGAGCGACGTGTTGGCCTCCATAAAGCCGAGCGCCATCGCGTGGAAGATGTTATTCGCGCGGATCTCCTTCTCCATCGTCTCGTACTTCACGAGCGGGTAGATGCCCATCAGGCCGGATTCGGCGACTACGCCGTTATTGGTGGCCGTTACCGACGAGAGCTGGAGGGTCGCGTCGAATGTTTTATCCCCGCGCTGTATCTGGAATACGACTATTTTATTGGGGTTGGCATAGATGAAGTTGGTAAGTTCCGCGTAGGTGGCGATAGGCTTGCCGTCTGCGGCGAGGATACGGTCTTCCTCTTTCAGCCCGGCGTCCGCGGCGGGACGGTTCTTCACCAGCCCCCCGATGACGGGTTCGATCGGCAGCTCGTACGGGCTGATGCCGATATACCCCGCGCCGGTCTTCTTGCTCAGGATAGGCGTCACATCGGCGGTATTGGTCGCGCCGTCACGGACATAGACCAGAGTGAGCTTATCGCCCGCGCCGAGGAGGACGGACTGCCCGAGGTCGGAGAACGACTCGACCGGCTTGCCGTTGACGGATACAATCCAGTCCCCGGTGCGAAGCCCCGCGGCGTACGCGGGCGATACGGCGTTTTCCTCCATCTTCTCGGCGACCGTCACCTTAGGGGTGACCACGTTATCTTTATACCCGAACAGGAATAGGCTGAAGAATATCAGGATAGCGAAAATATAGTTGAACAGCGACCCGCCCACTACCGCGAGAACGCGCGCCCACGGGGGACGGTTGTACATCGCCTTGGGGTCTTTTTCGGCGGGTATGGGAGCTTCCTCCTTATCGGCGGGGGAGTCCTTCGCATCCTTGGGGTTGCGGTCCTTGGTCTCGTCGCCGCGCATCTTGCAGTATCCGCCGAGCGGGATGAGCGCGATCCGGTACTTCGTTTCGCCCCATTTCCACGATACCAGCTCCTTACCGAAGCCGATGGAAAACACGTCTACGCCGATGCCGGAAATCTTCGCCATCAGGAAATGCCCGAACTCGTGCACTGTGACCAGTATGCCCAGGACGAGTATCGCTATAAGTATGCCTAGTATATCCAATTCTAGTTCCTCCTGAAACTTATCTAATGAAATCGTAACCGTATATATTAATGTATCGCGCGGTTTTGGTCAAATCCGTGGGTATGGAGTTAGGAATTTATTGTTATATCGCGCGGATTCTGGGAGGCGAAGGCGGGGTAACGGCATCCCGATACATTCTGCTTCACGGGATACTCGATGACCCGGGGTGCAATCGCCTACCAACAATACTCTTTCCTTTCTTTCTGTCAGCAGAAAGAAAGGAACAAAGAAAGACTGCCCCGCCGGAATGCCGCTCATGGGCACAAAGGCGCGAAACAGGGAACGCCGCAACTCGCATCATGCGCCGCTCAATATCAAACCGGCATTGCTCGAACAACGGCGTTCCTGCCTGTTTCGCTTAGAAGAATCGCGGCAAATCGGCGGGGTTCTAAGGTTGAGAAGAAATATTTTACGAATATTCTGCGTAGGGATTGACAATTAACAACGTATATGTATAATAAATATTATATAATAAATGTATATGGAGCATAGAATATGGAAAGTATTCCAAAGATAATTCAAGAATTTCGAAACACTGTAAAAAACATTTCAATTACAGATCAAACTAATGAATATTTTGAGTTATTACAAAAAATTTGGAGTACTCCTAAAATAGAAAAAAGGCTTAAATTATGTGAAGAAAGCTTCAAATATATTGAAGCATTAATAATTACAACAAAGCTTACTTTTTCCATATATGATCTTTCAGAAAAATGGAGTTTATTAATGGATGATAATAAAAAAACCGAAAAGGCTGTAATAAAAAAAATTCAGGAAATATATCCTAATCTTGAGGCAAATAGCGATATAAAAGAATTTGGGAAGTTTGATTTATCATCAATTCCTGCACTTCAAGTTGCAGGTGAAATTTATGCTCTTAAGGGTATGAAAGAAAAAATCGATATATTAAAAGATATTGTGTATTTCTTTAGTGATTTATTCGATTGGCGTGATTTCATAGAAAATCAATATAATGAATTAAAAATTGCCAAAACTATATTAGAGTATATTAAAAATAATCCAGGATTTCATCAGAACAAAATAAAAGCAGCTTTGGAGTTAAATCAAGATGGACGATATATAGCAGGGTTAATTAAGAGGATGGAAAGTTATAATTTAATTAAAAGAAAAAAAGAGGGGAATAATTATAATTTGTTTTTAGAATAAAGTAATTACGGATAGTATATGAAGAAAATATTAGGACAAATTCTTTCTTCTTCTCTCGAGGATACTCAAGGGGAAATTTTTACAAAACAAGATTTAATTGATCTAGCGGAAGCAGCAAATAAAAAAGCACCAATTGATTTTAATCAACGCCATGATCCTAAACTAGGAAAATTAGGATATATAAATAATTTTAAAGTAGTGCCATCAAGAATCCATCTAAATGAATATGATTTAATTGGTGATATATATTTAAGTATTGATGAGATTCCTCCTGACCTAAAAGCATTCAGTTTAAGTACAATAAAACCAATTTATGGAAATAGTGATGCTAAAATTGCATTTTTTATCCCTTATCCATTTTATCAAAATGAGGAATATCTAAAAAGTTTATTTATCGATAATGAGATAATTATTGGAAAGCATATTCAAAAAGCTGCTGAGGTACCTCTTGTAGCTTTAATTATATCTAAAATAGTATCAACTATTGTTGATAAAGTTTTTGAAAATACTGTATATCCAGTATTAAAAAGAAATTTTTCGATTATTATAGAGCTTTGGAAGAAGAGTATTGAAACTAATTTAATAATTTGGCAACAAACAAACAATTTCCAATATCAGATAATGGGTTCTTTCGCAAATTAAGTGGGTAAGTAAGCTGAATTGATTCTTGAAAAGTCCATTTTACCCGTCAGCAAATACGCGATAATTTTAAAGTTCTTCTGTGACGAATAACCCCTTGCACGCGCTTTCGCCGCCTGTATCAACGACGCAATTCCTTCCAATATCCCATTATTAATTCTACTTTTGATCCAATTCATCACGCCGTCCCAATGTCTTCTGATCGTTTTAGCCGCCTCTACAATCGCCCCGATCCTGCTGTGAGTCGCAAGATAATACCATTTCTTCAATCCGCGCTCGAACACTTCGTCGGTTCCAGCCGTATAAAGTTCGCGGAACAGTTCTTTAAGCTGAAACGCTTTCAACGTCTTTTTCCCGCATTCGGCAAAACGTATCTTATCGAGTTTATCCAAATCGCCCGGCGTCAGGTTTTCATTGTTTTTCAAAAACACATATTTCATTCCCTTCAGATTCGGATCGGTCCTGACCTCCAGCCTTCTGACTCTATCCACCGCATCGTTGATAATCTTCATCACATGGAACCTGTCAAATGTCACCTCGGCTTCGGGCAAATTCTCCCTCACACCCTTGATAAACGCCGGCGACATGTCGCAGCTCACCTGACTGATATTTTCAGCCTTACCGTTCTGCTGTTCCAGCATGGAGATAAACTCCTCGACCGTCCCGCTTCCCTTGCCGTCGGCGATAAACAATGTCCTCCGGCGAATCAAATCCACGAACAGCGTGATGTAATCGTGATGTTTCTTCTGCGAGGTTTCGTCGATCCCTACCGCCGTGACATCGCTGTAATCGCTCTGTTTGAGATATGCCAAAACATACCGTTCCAGCATTTTCCAGATTTTATCGTCCGACGCGCCTGTGATTTTCGAGGCCTTGTACACCGGCATCCCCATGCACAACTGCAAGAGCAGCGCCTCGAACAGTAGCGTGAAGCCGTTCGACATGCCCTCCCACGGCATCTTCACCTGCTTGATCCCGTCGTCATACTTGATCCTCGGCACCCGCGCGTGCAGATAGCATTCGTGCTCGAAGAAGTTCAGGTGCCGCCACGTCTTATCCACGGTGTCGTAGGCTTTCGCCTGAACCGCCTCGCCGTTCTTTCCGGTGATAGTGAACATAGCGCCTTTCCTGAAATCGATGTGGATGTCGAGCTTCTTCTTGTCCGCGTCGAATCGATATCCTTCACAAAGTACGGCTCGGTTATCCCCAGAGCCATCTCGAATAGTTTATTTTGCATGGATTATTATATTTTATCCATTCATATTTCTCATCTTTACCCACTCGTTTTTAGAAAGAACCAAATAATGTTTATTTCTAATAAAAGCTTTGATAATTCTTCATATGATTCCGATGTTATTTTCCAAGGACGACAAATAGCTCAGGAAGAATTTTTAAAACTCATAGCAAATTCAATATCACCTAAAATCATTAAACTTGTTTATATAAAAAAGAAAAAAGAATACCAATTTTATAAATACGAAACATAATATTCTTGTACAGATACGTTATTCCCCTGACACCACCCTTCTCCTATCCACGCTGATCCGCGCAATTTGTGCCGAGCGAAGGCATGGATGCCGGAGCCGGCGCAAACTTTTAACTTGTCACTTGTGACTTCGATACACTTCCCACATGGCGATCGCGGACGCGACCGACGCGTTGAAGCTGTCGAGTTTGCCGGTAGTAGGGATCGACACCTGCTCGTCGCAGTTATGCCGCACCGATTTACGGATTCCCTCGCGCTCCGAGCCGATGACGAGGCAGACCTTCCCGTCGAACTTCATCGACGTAATCGGGGTCGCGTCATGCCCGACCAGCGCGTAGCTGAAGAACCCGTGCTCCTTCACTTCGAGCAGGAAACGGTTGAGGCTGTTGAGGTAGATGACCTTCTGGCGGTAGATCGCCCCGGCGGACGCTTTGATAGTCGCGGGGGTGATACGCGCGGAACTGTCGTTCGGCAGGATGATCGCGTCGACACCGAGGAGGAGCGCCGAACGGACGATCGCGCCGAGGTTGCCGGTATCGGTGATGCCGTCGAGGGCGAGGAGACGGTTGTATGCGCTCCAGTCGTGCTCGGCGTGGGGGTCGTCGATAATATTCGGCGGGAGTTCGAGCTCCGCCATAATGCCCATATGCTTGGCGGTTTTCGCGTCGCGCTCGATCTGCGCATACGGGGCGAACTTGACAGGGACTCCCTGCTCGCGCGCTTTCCGCATAATCCCCTCGAACTTCTCCTCTTTCCCCTTCGCGATAGTGATGTCCTTTAAGGCAAGCCCCTCGTCGAGGGCTTCTTCTATGGAGTTCCGTCCGTAAACGATCATATTTCCTTCCTTTATATAATCTCAAATCAGTAATATCTTTTATTTGAATACATCCTTCGACAGGCTCAGGATGACCGTTCGCCATCATCACGGACTGCCGGGTCGATACCGTGCGGATGCTTCATATCGGGATTAGCGCGCGCAGCGCGTCAGTCCAGCACGCGGAGTTCGAGGATACGGTCGATTCGGAATGTCCGCGATTCATTCCGGGTGTGGCAGTATCCCTGCAACCCGGTGTATTTCTTCCCTTTGAATTCCAGTTCGCCCGCGTACTCGGGGGTGACTGTCCGGGTGGATTTCGTGTCGTCGGTCTTGAGGTACACCATCTCGATCTTTTTGTGCGCCTTGATCGCGCCAAGGATTGTTTGGAGTTTATCCTCCGCGGGATTCTCCCGTTCGGCGATCCCGTAACGGTAGGTCGTCATATACTTCGTGACACGCCAGTCCGTCCAGATGCCGGTGTCCCTGAGCGGCGCCCGCAGGACTATCCCGTCGAGAGTCTTGCAGCGGCTGAGCGCGACATAGGTCTGCCCCGGCGAAAACGCGCCTCGTCCCATATCGATAATCACCCGTTCGAACGTTTTCCCCTGGCTCTTGTGGATAGTGACCGCCCACGCGAGACGGATAGGGTACTGGGTGAACATCCCCACGGGAGAAGAGAGTATCGAACGCGCGCCTTCGTCGTATTCGTAACGGAACAGGCTCCATTGGAATTTGCCGACTTCGACCGTGTCGCCGTCGTTGAGCTGAACCGTGATAAGTTCCTCGTCGGTATCGATATCGAGGATTTTCCCCATTGAGCCGTTGACCCACCTGCCGGACGGGTCGTTATTGAGCAGCATGATCTGCGCGCCCTCCTTGAGGACGAGCGGGTTCTCAGTGGGATAGTTCTTCTCCTCGAAGTCGCCGAGTACTTCCGCGTGGAAGGTGACCTTTTTCGACTTGATTTTCTCAAGGTGGCGGACGTTTATCTCCTGCGCGTTTTTATTATAGGGAGTGAGCGATACGTAAAATTCGCCGTCGGGCGGCTCGAAATCCCGGTCGACGCGGCGGTTCAGTTCCTCGACCATCTCCGGGCGGATAATATTCGTGCGGATGGCGTTCAGGATAGAGACGAACGTTTCGTCGCTCTGGCGGTAAACTTTTTCCAGTTCGACCAGTTCCATCTCGGAATTGCGGATCGCGGCGGCGGAGAAGAAATAGGGGGTTTCGTAATGCTCGCGGAAAATGGGCTCCTCGTGCGCGCTCACCACGGGCGGAAGCTGGTAGAGGTCGCCGATGAAGATCATGCGTTTCCCGCCGAACGGCTTACCGGGGTCGCAGTTTTTCCGCAGGAACTCGTCCACACAGTCCAGCAGGTCCGCGCGAACCATCGACACCTCGTCGATAATAATACTGTCGAGCTGATGGAATATATCGCTGTTCCGTTTTACTTTGGTTATTTTATCGAGCGTGATATCAGGGCGGAATCCGAAAAACGAGTGGATCGTCTGACCCTGCACGTTCAGCGCGGCCACACCCGTGGGGGCGAGTACCACGATATTCTTCTTCGTCCGGTCACGGAAGTAAGAAAGCAGGGTGGATTTCCCGGTGCCGGCTTTTCCGGTGATAAAAAGATTTCCCGCGCCGGTCTCCATCAGGTCGAGCGCGCGGCGAAAGTCCTCGTTTAATTCGATTCTCATGCCCTATCCCGTTTTTTCGATACTGTGCAGGACAAGCCCCGAACGGAGTTTCGGTTCGAACCATGTCGATTTCGGGGGCATAATCATCCCGCTGTCGGCGATTTTCATCAATTCCTCCACCGTCACGGGATACATCGAGAACGACGCGACCGCCTCGCCCGCGTCGACCGCGCGGCGGAGTTCGGCGGAACCCTTACGGCCGCCTACGAACTTCACCCGTTTGGATGTCCGGGGGTCGGCGATTCCCAGTATGGGCGCGAGCAGGTTGTTCTGCATAATGGATACGTCGAGCGCGCCCACCGCGTCGTTCGGGTCGTAACTCCCCGCTTTCGGCGTGAGCAGGTACGATTTGCCTTCTATATACATGACGACCGATTTCCCGGCGTCGGGATCGTGTTTATCGGTCGGCGTGACGTCGAAACGCTCGCCTATCTTCTTGAGCAGGCCGTCCGAGGTTAACCCGTTAAGGTCGGTCACCAGACGGTTATACGGGAGGATACGCAGGTGCGATCCGGGGAATGTGACCGCGAGGAAGAAATTGTACTCCTCGTCGCCGGAGTGCTTGGGGTTGGCGGCTTCGAGCTTCCTGCGGGCGTTGAACGCGCTCGCCGCGCGGTGGTGGCCGTCGGCGATATACATGCATGGTAACGCTTTAAAGAATTCGTTCAGCCCGCGGATATGTTCGGGGTCGGCGATATGCCAGAGTTTATTGGTGACATCGTGCTCGTCGGTGAAGTCGTACTGGGGCGGGGTGGCGAGCACGTCCGCGATAATCTTCTCGTACGCCGGGGAATCCTTGAAGAAGAGGAACACGGGCCCGGTGTTGATGCCCAGCGTGAGGAGGTGATGCGTGCGGTCTTCCTCTTTATCCTTGCGCGTCAGTTCGTGCTTTTTTATATCCCCCGCCGCGTAATCGTCGCAGGAAGCCGCGATGTAGATACCGTTCTGCGTGCGCCCCTGCCAGGTCTGCGAGTAGAGGTAATAGCCGGGCTCTTTATCCTGCTTGTAGATACCGTCACGGAGGAAGCGTGCGAAGTTGTCCTTCGCCTTCCGGTACACCTGATCCTCGTACTCACCGACCGAATCGTCGAAATCCCCATCGGCGCGTGAGATATGGAAGAACGATTGAGGATTACCTTTGGTGAACTGCCTGACCTCGCTGCGTTCGACCGTATCGTAGGGCGGAACGTTGACTTTCCCGATCAGATCGGCGCGGGGACGAATCCCCCGGAACGGATGTACCTTCATGTGTGCCTCCTGTTGGATTAACGTTATATTATAACGGATACCGGCGGTTTATTCCATTTTTTTTCTTAAAAATACGGTTTCTGAAATGAGCGCCACCTTTTATTTACCCCTTGTGTCCCGCACTTAAAAGGTGTATATTAATAGTAGGGTAATTTGCAATAATCCCGCCCGCCGTTTAACTTTTAAGCCCTAAATGCTGATAATATATATAGCGCGCGATTCGCGGGGCTGCTGTAATAGGAAGCTGAAACGCGCGAAATTGAAAAAATTTCCCGGAAGGGGAGAGGAACTATGATAAAAAACACTATCCGCGTCATCGCGGTTACATTGTTACTGACGGTCGGGGCATGGGCCGCGTCTATCGACGAGGCGATCTACCAGCTTGGGTATAAAATGTACCAGAGCGGGAATTACGCTCAGGCGGTCGACCAGTTCAACACGCTGATCGCGAAGCATCCGTACTCACCGTATTATATCGCGTCGGTGTACTATTGCGCGAAGTCCTACTATGCGAAGGGCGCATACGATAAGTCGCTGTACTACTACGGGATACTCGAACGGAAGGCGGAGACCGACGTACAGATGCGTCAAGCGGTATTCGGTATCGCCCAGTCCTACTTCGGGCTGAAGAGCTACGCGAACGCGGTCGGCTACTTCGAGACATTCGCCGCGAACTATAAGAACTCGCCCGTCGTCGACGCCGCGCACTACTATGCCGCCCGCTGCTGGGAAGCGTTATGCAGGAAGGACAAAGCCCTCGCGCATTATCAGCAGGTCGCGTTCTATTACCCGTTAAGCCCGTACTATAAATACGCGCTCGAGAAGGCAGTTCAGCTCAGCCCGTACGACCTCAATTCCAAGAAAGATAAACCGATCGCGGATGAGCCGCAGGTCGCGAAGACGCAGGATAACGGGCTGAACGAGGTGGATTTCGAGGACTATACCACCCCGGAACCGGCAGAATCCGCCGACGTGAGTCACCCTGAGCTTGTCGAAGGGCATGAGCCTGTCGAGGGGTACGCGAAGGAGGGATCGAACACACCTCCGGGGCAAATTAAACCGATATTACAGCCGGACGACTCCCAAGGAGGGGAGAAGTTCCAAGCGGAGACATGGACGTCGAAGCCGGAAAATACGGTGCATGTTAAACTCGGGGACGCGCTGTCGTCCGGGGACGTCTTCACATCGACCGCGGATGCTAAGCTGACGGTAACTAATTTCGTGTTATCGTCGTTCACCAATTCGTATACGAACTATGTCCACTGCACCCTGACCAATCTCCTGACGAACATGATCGTGGTCACCCAGTATGTCGCGGTACAGTCGCTGGACTCCAATACGGTGCAGATACAGTCGATCAAGGCGCTGAACGAGAAATCGCAGGAGGAGATCGACAGGCTTCGCCAACTCCTCGAAATGAAGGCGAAACTCCTCGACCTGAAGGAAAAGACGCTGAACCAGAAACAGAAGATCATACTGACTGTGACCAATAAATAGGCGGAATTATGATGAAAAAGGCTTTCGTTTTAATCTTATTCCTTTGCGTCTGCGGGGTTCTTTTCGCTGCCGATCTCGCGCTGAACGGGAAGAAAATCGTTTTCTATCTCGACAGCGGGTCGGGGCATTTCTATGTGGAAAACCCGTCACCGTCGGAAACGGAACTGAAAAACCTGCTGTTCAAGGATAATCCCCCGACTTCCTATATCACGCTGATCCTCGAGGGGAAACCGTACCGCCTGAACGACGGACTGCTGACAGTCAAGGAACCGTTCACCCAGAAGGGATCGAAAATATCCGGGGTGTATGCCCTGAAGAATGTCGAATATAACATAACATTCATCCTCACCAATTCTGAGGCGAAGGAAGAGAACGATTCGGTGATCTGCCTCATTACGGTGAAGAATACGGGGAATACCCAGATCAATGTGGGCGCGCGGATGCTGTTCGATACGTTCTATAACGAGCGTTGGGGCAAGCCCGAAATTTTCCTCGCGAGCGGGGAGAAGATTAACTATGAACGCCTACTCTATGAAGCAAGTATTCCGGATTATATCTTTTCGGGTATCTACGATCCCGATAAGCTCGAAGGGCTCTACATCTATTCATACCTGAATCTCCTGCACCCGTCGCGGATTATTATCGGGAACTGGAAAAAGCTCGACGAGAACGAATTGGATTATACGGTCGAGCCGCAGGGAAAGTTCAAGTACAACGATTTTGCGAATAAGGACGCGGCGGTTGCGGTGTTTTTCGATAAAATCTACGTCAAGGCCGGCGAGACCATCAATTTCGGTTGTATCCTGACGCGTAAGGTATTTACCTATGACGTGTTTAACAGCGATGTGACCGGTATTCAGTCGGTAGTCGGAAGCGCGACCAATACCAACACCAATATGTCGGTAGTCATTGCCCCCACCAATACGAACACGGTAAAGCCGGTCGCGGTAGTCACCAACCCGAGCCCGACCAACACGATAGTGCAGAAGCCCGCGACGAATGTCAAACCGGCCGCGGTCAAGACCGACATGATCGCATCGGGAGAGGTCGACGGGAAAACCCCGCCGCCCCCGGCGACCGGGGGTTCCGCCGATCTGGAACTGATCAAGGCGCAGCTCGCCCTGATGGAAAAACTGACGGCGCTGGTCGAGAAAATGGACAAGCAGATGACCGGGCCTGTCGAGACCCAGAAACCCGCGGTGATTACCAATACAATCCAGCCCGCGGCCGACCCAAAAAAGATCGAGGAGACCAAACAGGCATACGAGGCGGAACTCAAGAAGCAGAAAGAAGGGTATGAGAAAATGCTCGCCGCCCAGCAGAAAAATATCCAGGATATGATCGATACCTACGAGAAACGCCTGAACGAGGAAAGCTCCCTGAAGAACAAGAACTACTCGCTGAACGAACTCGACAAGGCGCTGAACGAACTGGATAACCAGATATCGCTGGTAGAGGAGCTTTCCAAGCTGAACCTCGACTTCAAGACGATGCCTAAAGAACAGCTTGACGCATTGAAGAAACAAGTGGAGACGATGGAATCCAAGCTGCTGAAACTCAAAGTAAAATAGGGCGGAATCATGGAAAAGATACGCGTGCTGGTGGTCGACGATTCCGCGATTGTTCGGAGCCTGCTCGACGAGAAGCTCGCCGGGTTCCCCGATATCGAAGTGATCGGCACCGCCCCCGACCCGTATATCGCGCGCGATAAAATAGTCAAACTCCAGCCCGACGTCATCACCCTCGATATAGAAATGCCCCGTATGGACGGGCTGACCTTCCTCCAGAAACTCATGACCTATTACCCGTTCCCCGTGATCATCGTCAGTTCGGTGACCGCTAAAGACTCCTATGCATCCATCAAAGCCCTCGAGATCGGCGCGTTCGACGTAGTCAATAAGCCCGGCGGAAGTATCACGGTCAGCGATATTATCGACGATATAGTCTATAAAATACGTCAGGCCGCGATGGTCAAGGACGTGTATGTCAACCGCCGTCTCGCGCTGGACGGCAAACTGGTCAAACGCCCCGCGGTGCATCACGACCCGCATATCCTCAGTAATATCGCCACTACCGATAAACTGATCGCGATAGGGGCGTCCACCGGAGGCACGGTGGCGCTCGAGTATATCCTGAAGAACCTCCCGCCGAACCTTCCGCCGATAGTGGTGGTCGAGCATATGCCGACCAATTTCACCAAGCAGTTCGCGGAACGGCTGAACGAGATCTCCCAGCTCGAGGTGAAGGAAGCCGAGGAGGACGACCTGATCGCCCCCGGGACTGTCTATATCGCGCCCGGCGGGATGCATATGACTGTCTACCGAAAGGGCGCGCTTCTCTATACCCAGTATACGGATACCGAGAAGGTGCATTTCCAGAAACCGTCGGTGGACGTCCTGTTCGAGTCGGTCGCGCAGGAAGCGGGGCAGAACGCGATCGGGTTCCTGCTGACGGGGATGGGGAAGGACGGGGCGAAGGGGCTTCTCGCGATGAAACAGCGCGGGGCGCACACGGTCGCGCAGGACGAGAAGTCGTCGATCGTGTGGGGTATGCCCAAGGCCGCGATCGATATGGGCGCGGTCGACGAGGTAATCCCGTTAGACGACGTACCCCGTAAGATAGTGGAGCTCTCGCAGAGGAAGGGGTAAGTTAAAAGTTAAAAGTAACAAGTGGAAAGTGGAAAGGCAAACAGCCGGGGAATAGCCACAGAGTCACCCCTCGACAAGCTCGGGATAAACTCCGGGAGGGGGAAGTGGAAGGGATTTACGGTATCTGTATACATACAGTTACTTTATCAAATGTTTTACTTAGTAAATAAATTGTCTAGTATGATACTCGTCTCTCATTACTGGAGGGTATAGAAAAAACTGTGTAAATGGTCAATTTGTAGTATAATAATATGGAGGAAAACAAATGACCATCAAATCAGAAGTTTTAGACGAGATTCTGAAGGGTTATAAAAACCCGGAAGATTTTAA
>JABLXV010000029.1 GCA_013177895.1 Brevinematales bacterium
CTGGTATTGTTAAATTAGAGATTGAAGGGACGCTTCGGGAATTCTACTCCGGCGACCTGATGGGAATTACTTGAGATCGCTGATCGAATACCCGCCGGAAAAGGTAATCTTATAGTACATCTTATTCTTCGTCATTATCACGAAATCCGCCCCGATACGCACGACGCGTTCTCCTAAAACCTCGTCTCCCTCATGTACGGTATAGCTCTTCCCGGAACTTTGCTGGTATGCAGACGCATCCCATTTATAGGAATAAGGAGCGGAATTCTCAGACGAGCCGTAGTGCGAGGCTTCCTCGAGGGTGGCGATATACTTATCGTTTATCTGGGAGATACCCTTGAGTTTGAAGCGCGAAACGAAGTTATTCTGAACCGTGCCTTGCTGGGGAGGATAACCCGTTGGTGTGCCGCCCTGGGGCTTGACATTACCCGGCTGACTGCCGCCCTTAGAGGAGGCAACCTTATTATCGAAGCCCAGACCCTTTGGGATACCGCCGGGGAGAGTAAACGGATCGCGGAGGGTATTGAAGTTGATGTGACCAAGCACTTCTTTTTTATATGAGGAATCCATCGGGGTGATAGAAACATTACCGGTATCGGGGGATATGATCGCTTGGCTTACCGAGCTGATATTCGGCACGATAAAGATTATCCACACGATTATGTTCACTAAGAAAAGGACGATTGTCAGTAATCGTTTCTGCTTCTCATCCATATTATTCCTCTATAATTTTTTTATACACACGAACTTCGAGAGTGGTAGTGAGATTATTATTCACATAGTCCATTTCAGTCTTGGATATCTGAATAGGAAATCCGGACATCTCTAGCGCATCTATGAAATTAGCGATATTCGGGAAGGAGGATATTAGGATCAGAGCAAGCTCGGTGACCTCGTAAGGCGGTTCGTTCTTAACACCCTTATTATTGATATTGAGTTTCTGTATTCCAGTCATCTCCGCGATTTTCGGCAGGGTGGCAATGAACTCCGATGAGGATTTTTTCACGAAACCGGTCTGCCCGAGACTGTCATATTCAATCTGGAGATTTTGCAGGGATTTCTCGTAGTAGTTTTTATTCTCCACATCGCTGATAATCTGCTGGAGTTCGATTAGTTCAGCGTTAATGGTCTGATAATTGATAAAATTATAGGTAAAAAACACCAGCCAAAGGGCGGATGTGATAATGATGATCAGCGGTAAGTTTATCCGTTTCATGGATTTGCTCCGAACGTCACTACGAATTTTATGAGTGTACTGCTCTTTGTCTTGATCAGGTCGGCGGATTTTAACACTACCTTCTGTACCACATGGGAATTGACGAGCGCGAAAATGAAGTTCTCCAGACCCTCGCTGGTCAAGGAATACCCGGTAATCTCGCCGCCGTTATTCTGCATGGAGAGTTTTTTCAGCCAGACCTCGCCGGGAATCTTCCGGCAAAGTTCGTTCAGGATGACCTTGAGGGACGATGAAACGATGCCCGTGGTTTTTATATCATTGATCTTTCTCACCAACTCCACATGTTTATCCTTGAGCATTTTAAGTTCCTGCACCTCTTTCAGCTTCTCCGCCATCTCGCGGACCTGCGGATCAGGAATCTCGTTGATAGGTATCGTCGATTCTTTTGCGATCTTAATCAGGTTGAAACTCTGCTGGGATATGAGGATCGCGGGGAATAGGGCGATGGAGAAAAAATCGAGTATCAGGAAGGCCATGAATGCGACACGGAGCGCGACATCTTTGATATGCATATTCCTGATATTCTGGTTGGTGATCTGGAGGTTGAGGTAGCTCTGATTGGCGAAACCGATCAGGTCGTAGATAGATTTATCATATGCGCTTTTATCGAATATGGAAAGGAAATCGTCATGCGTCGCGGGGAGGGTGAGAATATTCAACGAATCGAACAGGGATTCGCTGATATCGGCGCTGACCATTTCATGCTTGGAAATCACAATGATACGTTCGAGGAACGCTATGCGTTTTTTGATGAACGACGCGTAATACTCGACGATATTTCTAAGCGTAATCTGGTTGATATTCTGGAAGTCGCCGATATAGTGGGCGAAATTGATAATCTTATTCTTCAGGATGATAATCAGTTCGATCGAGTGGTCGCAGATATAAACATACCCGACCGCGTTTTCGCTGCCACCGAGTTTGATAGCGCTCAGGATATTGATCGGGAGATAGGAAATATCTTCCACTATGATATTCAATCCCCGGAAAGTCGAGAGGTATTTATCGATTTCGTCTTTTTTAGCGATAACCGCCATAATATTCCAAACTTTTTTGCCGTCCTCGACAACCTCTGAAATAGTTTTGTACGAGAAGTAGGCTTCCTCAAGCGGTAGCGGAATATTCCTTTCAATCTCCCAGAGTACGGCGGATTCGATTTTGCTTTTCGGTATCCCGGGGAACGAGAAAAATAACGGGATGATCGATGTGCTGGAGAGGGTCAGATTGATCCTGCGAATTTTATGCGTGGTGTTTTTTTCGAGAAACCGTTCGATAATGAAAGAAAACTGGTCGACATCGTATACTTTTTCGCTTTTTATCGAGATGATGCGAAAGTAGACGAGAAATTTTATCGCTTCAATAATGCGGATTTCCTCGTTGCCGATATCGATGATAACTTTCAGGATTCCCAAGTATTCCAAGATCATCCGAATTAGTTTACTCAGCATAGAATTTCCTACTATTTCTTTTTATAGCCCAATACAAATAAACGTGTAATTTTACCGTATGCAAATTCAATGGTCAGCCGGAAACCCTTCCGTCCGCCGGTCTCGACAACCTCGCCGGCGATGCTGGTCGCGCTGTCGATCTTAAACAGCCGGGTGTTCAGCAGTTTCCCGTCTTTATAATCGGCAAACAAGACGGACTTTTCTTTTAATACCAGCTGCATCGTCTTATCGTCGAATGTATCGATCAAGTATATCTGATTCGTCGTGTTCTTGATATTATAAGAGTTTTTAAAAGTATTATCAAGTAGTTTTGTCAATATCACGGCGGATGTTTTGGAATTATCTCCTCCCGTGATCCTGTCCATGATTTTTATACTGGTAGTCAGCAAATTGACAATCGTAACCATCGACAACGAGAACACCGTCAGCGTGACCAGCATCTCGATGAGAGTAAACGCCTTACGTCTGCGGGGCATCACTTGATCCTATTCATAAATACTTCCGAGAAAGTAGTTTCCACCCAGTAGGACTTGGGCTTCATATTCGACCCCTCGCGTTTAATCAGCATCTCGATACCGACATACACCAGCAGGGGATTGAGACGTTCCACCTTCTTATTGACAAGCATCGTAATCTGATCGTCGATCTTCGTCTCTTTCGCGCGGAACTTGACCGGGAAAACCTGCGCGTAATAAAGATTCGATAACTCGGAGTTGTCGAATAGGGCGGTCTTCAGGTCGGGGGCTAGATAAACCTGCGCGAGATAATTGTTCGCCTGACTGACCGCGCTTTCGGTGATACGGTCATACTGGATCAATGAAGACATACTCGCGTATATCGACAAGACCGTTAAAATGGTAACGGAGATAATCGACAGAGAAACAAGCGTCTCGATAAGAGTAAAGCCTCTGAAACGTTTCTTATTAAATATTTCCTTCACTGACGATATCATCCTGTGTTTTCATCTTTTTATCGGGTCCGGCTGAGATAATTTTAACCGAATAGCTACCCGGCTGGTATTCCAGAAGGTAATCGGAGCCCCAGATATCAGTCATCAGTTCTTTCTGGATGATATTCGCGCGGTAAAGTTCTTCGACAGTCTGCGGCGGCGAACCGAAATCGGACTTATAGGTAACGATCGCGACATTGATGTTTTTCATCTCGATCTCGACATTCTTTTTGTTCGTCATTTCCTGCATCTTGCCGTAGGACACCATACCGACAGCCATCAGGATACCGATAATAGTCAGGACGATCAGCATCTCTAATAGGGTAAACGCCTCCAAACGGGGCGAACCTTCGTGTTTTTTCATAGAATCCTCCACAAAACTCATTTCATTAATATTATAATACATTTTCAGAAAAATTCTACCTATTTTTTCATTATTAATAATTTAATATTGACAAATCCGGGTAAATAGAGGAAAATAGAAAATCGGGGGAAAACCGTGAAGCATATTCGCCTTCTCGCGCTCATCATTTTTTTTATTATACCGGCATACAGCGAATCCGCGGAGACAACATCGGCGGGCTTTGCCATCAAGCAGTTGGATGTCCATATAGATATCCTCATTGACGGGACGCTTCTGGTGACCGAAAAATACCTGATCGATTTTTATCAGCCTTATCACGGGTTTTTCAGGTGTATTCCGTTAAAGGGCGAATGGCGGACGTTTATTAACGGGAGCGATATCAACTTCCCGTGGAGCCTGAAAATCAGCGATGTCGAATCGACGGATAATATCAAGAAGTATATCTACATGGACACTCTTTATATCCGTTTATTGAGTCTCAAACATGAAAACTACGGGAATGAAAAGGAATTTACTCTGACCTACCGGGTTCAGGGGGCGATCAACTTCGAGAACGATAATTATGACGAGCTGATCTGGAGTCTTTTCGGCGATAAGTGGCCGGTTTGGATAGACAAGGTAGATTTGACCGTAACGCTTCCCCCGGTTCAGACTGCGTCGACGATTGAGAAACATGTGATATTATATCTGGAGGATAAAAAGATCAAGGAAACCAAGGGCAGTTTAATCGGGAACGAGCTGGCCTATCAGCATTCAATCCCGGTTCAGCCGCTCGGGAAGATACTGCTGTTTATCAAATGGAAGAAAGGGATTATATTCAATGACTAGGTTTTATTACAAAGGATTTATAGAATAAAAATAAGAGAGGCGGCAATATGAAAAGATTATTGTTTTTATTAACGGTGTTGTGTTTCCCGGTGTTTCTGTTCGCTGGGGAAGGATTTACCATCAAGAAGTTTGACGTCACTATCGGCGTGCACGATAACGGGACGATCGATGTGTATGAAAAAATCCTCGTGAATTTTACCGAAGAAAAGCAGGGGATTTACCGTATAATACCTTATAAGGGCGAGTCGTCGGTGCAGATCAACGGGCAATGGCAGTCATACCCGTGGAACCTCGATATCACCGGAATCTCCGCGAATAAGGAAACCTTCGTCAGTAAGGAAGGCAGCTATCTCAATATCCGTCTCGGGACGAAGGGGGTTTATAATACAGGCGACGTCGAGTATAACATCCGCTATACCGTCGACGGCGCGTTTATCACCGAGAATAAAGAGTACGACGAGTTATACTGGAATGCAACCGGTAACGAGTGGAAAGTGAAAATCCGGTCGGCGTCGTTCACGGTGGTTTTCCCGGACAAGGTCAAAGACCTCGAAAATGTCGACTATCGCATTTATTACGGCGCGACCGGCGATTCATTCGGGGGTGAGAGCGGACGCGAGGCCACCGGCGAATTTGCCGGCCAGTCCCTCGTGTATAATCATCCCTATACGTTGTCCGCCTACGAGGGGATCACTTTTCAGGTGCGCCTGAAGAAAGGATTTATCGCCCTCGACTCATGGCAGCTTTTTATGAAATTCCTCAAGCGGTACTGGCCTTTCATCCTCAGCGGGTTGTTTTTCATCGTATCCCTCCTGATCTGGGCGAAATGGGGCAAGGACAAGCGGGTTGTAATTATGACCGAGTTTTTCCCGCCGAAAGAAATTACCCCGTCCGAGGCGAACTCCATCCTATTGCAGAACGAAAAGTTCGATATTTCCCCGACGCTGGTCGATCTCGCGCGGCGCGGATTCATCATCATCGGGAAAGAAAAAAATAAGACCTACATAGAGAAGGTGAAAGACCCGGACAATACCTGCCGGAGCTACGAGAAGAAGCTGCTGGAATCGTTGTACGATTATATCACCAACGACGAAGTACCCCGCGTATATACCGAAGACCTCAAGGATTCGTTCTATACGGACGCGGCGGTTATCGAAAGCCAATATACCACCCTGTTTAACTCGAAGGGATTTTTCGAGACCGCGGGGAATATGTGGCGCGGGTTGTATGTTTTTCTCACCGTCGCATCGATATTTTACTTCATCGCCGCGATCTTTATGTTCGACGATCCGTCCAATCACATGATATTCGCGGCGTTCGCCTTTGTGAACAGCATCGTATTCGCGGCGATTATGCCGAGGAAGACGGGCAAGGGCCTCGATATGTACCAGAAGATCAAGGGATTCCGCGAGTTTATGAGCCGCGCGGAGAAGGACAAAATCCAGCGGCTTTGCGCCGAGTTCCCGACTTATTTCGACGATACGATTCCCTACGCGATGATATTCGGGATGGCGGGGCGTTGGGGCAACATGTTCGACGGCCTGATGAACCAGCCCCCCGATTGGTACCGTTACGACTACGGCAGAGCCGGATACCGCCCGTCGCAGTTTATCTATAGCCTCCAGAGCAGCGTAGGGAGCATCAGTCACGCGTCGTACTCGTCGCCCTCGCAGAGTTCGGGCGGATCGAGCGGCGGCGGATGGAGCGGCGGCGGCGGAAGCTGGGGCGGCTCGTCCGGCGGCGGGTTCGGCGGAGGCGGAGGCGGAAGCTGGTAGATTAAGTGACAAGTGACATGTTGCAAGTATAAAGTGAAATATATGAACGTGGCTTGGAGATGGTTACGAAGAATAAAAATTATTACAATGCTTTCATCGATGCAGCCGGCGAGTGCCCGGCTGTATCGGCGGAAATTCACTCCATAAAGGGGGATGAGAAAACCGCGCACTATGAATACCTTTGCTACAGATAGATAAGCAAGCTCAATCTAAAAAGAGAGGGAAGGGGATGAAAATTCAGTCGATCAATCCTGATAATATGGCAAAGCCGCGAGGGTACTCGCACGCGATATCTGTCGAGGGAAATTATAAAACCGTATATATCGGCGGGCAAAACGCCATTGATGAAAACGGGAATCTTACCGGTAAGGGCAGTCTCAAAGAGCAGACCGGGCAAGTGCTGACAAATATTGAGAAAATTCTAGCAAGTGTCAATGCTAAAATTGAAAATATTATTAAATTCAATATCCATATTCTTCAGGGGCAAAATCCCGGGGATGGATTTCAGGTTTTTCAGCAGAGGTGGGAGTCAGTCAGGAATGCCCCGGCTATAACCGTTTTATTTGTCGCGGGATTGGGAAATCCCGACTGGCTGGTCGAAATTGATGCGGTAGCAGTCATACCGGAGTAAATATGTTATTAAACTTTAAAACATACCCAATAGATGGGTGGTTTATTGCATTAATAATAGTCTTAGTAATTGTGCTTATTTTTCTTTTCCGCTATTTGATAAAACGTTAGATCGGATTATTCTTTGAATAGGGATAGAGAAGATAAAGATAGACAAATCGTTTCCTTTATTTTAAAATACAACCCCTATGAGCATAGCGCGGGAGATTAATTTGAATAGGTGATGAATCATATTCAAGGCAGGGATAAATACCAGCCGTTACGCCTTGTATTCTTTATGGCGGGCGGACTCGATCGACTTCGCTGTCCCGATATTGGGGTCGACCGTGTTCGCTTTTTCATACGCCGAAATCGCCATTTTATAGCTCTGGGTCTCCTCGTAGGTGCGTCCGACTTTGTTATAATACGCCGCCATTTCCTGAAGGTGCTGACGGGTCATAGGCTGAGGGATATTGATTCCCTTCGAGGGGGAATCCTTGACGTTTACCGACGGCATATTCGCCGTGAGGGGCTTTACATTGGCCTTGGGCGCAACGTTAGCGGAACGATTGACAGCGGCGTGCTGAATTTTCGGTTGAGGAATATTTCCGTCAATTCTCATATTGTACCCCCTTAATCCGGTACAACAAATGGAGGCGGCGGGAATCGAACCCGCGTCCTGAAACCAGAAAAATAAAACCTTATCCACAGGCTTGGTCGGGTCTTTGTTTTGTCGGGGATTTCAGGAAGGCCTGACAGACCGTGATCCCCCTAGCCGAAGTATTTCGCCCCTGTTTATCGGCGCCACAAGGACTATCTCCCTAGTTTTTACCCATTAAACGCCCCGGGAGAAAAGGCGAGTAACAGGTTGCCGCGTTACGCGGCTAATGCGTAACTTTCGTTCGCAGTTATAGTTTTGAGCCTTTAAAGGGTTGCTCAGCCCTGCCTGAAGTCTTACTCCTCCGATGTCCCAGTCGAAAGCCTGTCGCCCCCTTTGTATTGGTATCCTAATAATTATACCGTAGTATTCGTAAAAAAACAACTTCTCTTATCAAACTTATCGGAAGACGCCGCTATTTTCTTTAATGAATCCTGAAAAATATTTATTAAATTCGAAAGGCTTGTTAATTGAATATTTTTGAATCACGGTTTACAATATAAGTAACTAAAAAATTGGGAGATAACATGTTGAATCCTATTGATGCGCTGAAAGCCGCCGACCCGGAAATCTATGAAGTCGTTAAAAATGAGGAAAAGCGTCAGGAGCTCAACCTTGAACTGATTGCATCCGAGAACGCCGTATCTCAGGCCGTGCTCGAAGCTCAGGGCAGCGTCCTTACCAATAAATACGCCGAAGGCTATCCGAAGAAGCGTTACTACGGCGGATGCGAATTTGTCGATACGGCGGAGAGTCTGGCTATCGAACGCGCCAAGTCGCTGTTCGGCGCGGGGCATGCCAATGTCCAGCCGCATTCTGGCAGTCAGGCGAATATGGGCGCTTATTTCTCGGTGATGTCTCCCGGCGATACGATTCTCGCGATGGATTTATCCAACGGCGGGCACCTCACCCACGGTTCCCCGGTGAATTTTTCCGGTAAGCTGTTCAAGGCGATATTCTACGGTCTGAATAAAGATACCGAAATGATCGATATGGAGCATGTCCGCAAACAGGCGATGGAGCATCGCCCGAAGCTGATTCTCGCGGGCGCGTCCGCATACTCCCGTTTCATCGACTTCGCCGCGTTCAAGAAGATCGCCGACGAGGTGGGTGCGTACTTCATGGTGGATATGGCGCATATCGCGGGGTTGGTTGCGGCGGGTGTGCATCCGTCACCGGTGCCTCACGCTCATTTTGTCACCACGACTACCCACAAGACCCTGCGCGGGCCTCGCGGGGGTATGATATTATGTAGGGAAGAGTTCGCGAAAGACGTCGATAAAACTGCGTTTCCGTTCATGCAGGGCGGGCCTTTGATGCATGTGATTGCGGCGAAGGCTGTCGCGCTGAAGGAAGCGTCCACACCCGAATTTAAAAAGTATCAGGAACAGGTTGCTAAGAACGCCAAGGTATTGTGTCAGACGGTTTCCGACAAAGGATTTTATATTGTGTCCGGCGGAACCGATAATCATTTATTCCTCGTCGATCTTTCAAAGAACGAGCTGACGAAGGATACCGACGGCTTAACCGCGCAGAACGCGCTCGAAAAAGCGGGGATGACCGTCAGCCGTACGACGATACCCGGGGAAACCCGTAAACCGTACTACGGAAGCGGAGTAAGAATTGGTTCGCCTACTGTTACTACGCGCGGAATGAAGGAAAAAGAGATGCAATTGATAGGGGAATTCCTCTCAGAAGCATTATTACATGTAAACGATGAAAAAATACTAAATTCTATTCGAGAAAAGGTCGAAAATCTATGTAGGGAATTTCCGCTATATAATAAATAGGTTTGTGCTATAAACTGGAGACAGTATGTCTGATGACGTAAAATTCGGGGTCGCAAATTTCAGGAAAGGCGCGTATATCTATATCGAGGATCAGCCGGAGAGTAACGAGTTCTATATTATCCGGCAGGGCAGCGTCGTAGAGAACCGTTCAGCCGCGCAGATACTCGGCGAACAGGGTACAGTTATCCGGGTGGGCGACTTCTTCGGCGTATTGTCATGTATGGCGCGACGCCCCAGGATAGGCTCGGTACAGGCGTTGGAAGACGTATCCTGCATCGTAGTAAAAGGCGAACAATTCGGCGCGCTGATCCAGAAAATGGCGCCGATCGCCCTGAAGATCATCCGTTATTTTTCCAAACAACTCCGCAGCTACGACTCCATCCTGACCAAGATGACATTCAAGTCGTCGGTCGAGGAGAATCCCTGCAACCTCTTCCGCATCGGTGAGTACTATTTCTCCAAGCAGAATTATTTACAGGCCGCGCACGCCTATGTGCATTATATCAAGTTCTGTCCCGACGGCGGGTTTGTCCCTCAGGCGAAAATGAAGCTCGCGAAGATCAATCCCAAGCAGGAAGACCTGATTCCCAAGAAAGAAAATTTCTACTATATCTACGACGATAACAAAATTATCTTCCTCGAACATGAGCCGGGCAGCGAGCTCTATATCATCCAGGAAGGCAAGGTCAAGATCACGAAACTGGTGGACGAGAACGAGGTGATGCTCGCCGTACTGAAGAAGGGCGACATTTTCGGCGAGATGGCCATCCTCGAGAACAAGCCCCGCAGCGCGAGCGCTATAGCGTTCGGGCCGACCAAGCTGATGGGTGTCACCAAGGCGAACTTCGAGCCGATGGTGCAGGCGCATCCTGAGATCGCCAAACGTATCATCGAACTTCTCTCCGAACGCATCTGGCTCATCTATAAACAGATATCGAACATCCTGATCAACGACCCGTCCGGTAAAATATACGATTCACTCTATACCCAGCTCCAGAAAAACCGCGTACCGATTGCCGAGGGAAATTCGTTCACATTCGACTTCGGACCCGAGGACGTGCTGAAATTTATCGGGCTGAACAATAACGACGGGAAGCTCGCGCTCAAGAAAATCCTCGACAGCGATAAGACCATGAATATCGTCGACGGCAAACTGATGTGCAAGGATGTATCGAATATCCAGAAGGCCATCAACGTCATCAAACGCAACCAGGAGCTCGAGCGCAAGAAACAGGAATCCGCGCTCAGTCCCGCCACCCCCACATTCTATTAAGGAACCGGTATGCTTCTGTTTGTCTACGGCTCTCTGATGAAAAACGCGCCCAATCATTATATCATCGAAAGTACCTCGAAATTTATCGCGCAGGGAACTATTAAGGCGACCCTCTACGACCTCGGGGTGGGATTTCCCGGCGTGGTGGAGGAAAAGAACTCGGACGAGGTTTACGGCGAGGTTTACGAACTTTCCGACGATGAGCTGGACGATATCGACCAGTTCGAGGGGTATAATCCCGCCGATAAAGGCGACAGCCTGTATATCCGTAAATTGACCGAGGTACGCACGTTCAAGAAGGAAACCCTCAAGGCATGGGTGTACTTCCTCGCGCCGAAACGCCTGAAAACATTCTCCCATTCGAAAATCCCCGGCGGCCGCTGGGTGTAATATTTATAATTCCATCAATTTCATCGGGACGGTCTGAATATCGATTTTTCACCGTATTCCGACAACGGATTCGGAAATCCTGGCGCTCTTTTTATTGATGAAGCAAGAATGGTTGCTTTCGCCAACAAATATGGATTTGCCGTTCTGCATGAATATGACCCTGAGCATTATCATATAAAATATATAAGTAATGATAACATTAATTATTACTATGATGTAACTAAAGCTGTTCCCTATTTTCCGAATTTCTCATGGTAGGAGGCAAATATGAAAATGATAAAATATGTAATTCTATTAACGGTAATTTTTTCTTTCCGGATTTTATATGCGGTAAAACCGTACAGCGAGCAGATGAGTAATTTTTCCGCTACGGTCTCCGTAACGGTCATTCCGAATACAAACTTTACCGAGTATAAGTACGAATTGAATTATTCACAAAATAATCAAAGAGATTTCCATACCCTTTCTTTTGCTTTTTCCCCGCAGATTTTAGAGCAAGAATTTATGATTTCCAGTGGAATGTCGGACAGCGGGATACAATGGAATGGAATGTACGGATACTTCGGAAACATTTCTGTATTTAAATTCAGCGCAAAAGGTGGAGTTCTTTCCCGTGAATGGATTATCGAACATCTATTGCTTTATAAAAAAACTTCGTATCTAAAACCGGGTCAAAAGCTGAATATTTCTCTAAAAGTTAAAGGAATACAAACAATACCCGGAATTACGGTTCTGGAGGGCTATTGTAGCGCCGCACATTGGGTATGGGATACGGAAAAAGAAGGATACCCGGACAAAAATTTCGATTCCGGAAACCATCCCAAATTATATAAAGTCGTCAGCCCCGTACTAAAACCCGCCGACAATACAGGTCTGATTGATAAACTCATTGAACTGACGACCGGATCGTACGAATTGAAATGGATATCCAAATTAGACGTGTATCAGGGACTGATGGATAAATTGAACGCCGCGAAGCAGCAGATTCTACAGGGACAGTCGAAGTACCATACCGCGTGGAATATCCTCGAAGCGTATAAGCATCTGCTGATCGCGCAGCGATGGAAGGCGATTACCGAGCCGTGCTTCCAGATGCTGTACTTCAATGCGGATTTGCTGATAAGCAAACTGAAATAATATCACAGAGGCTGTCTCAAAAGGGTGTTTTTCCTGTCACTGCGAGTACCCGAAGGGTGTGAAGCAGTCTATCTAACTCATTATAAACGTTAAAAATAGATTGCTTCGGCTTACGCCTCGCAATGACATAGAAAACTCATTACAATACCTTTTGGGACAACCTCTTTTTGTTCACCGTCTCAACTAAATATCTTTGCGTTTCCGCGCGTTATCGGTTATAATAATCCTTCATTATCTACGAGGCCGCTATGAGAAAAATATCAATAGTATTCGTTATCCTTACTTCCATGACGATTCTGTCGTTCGCGGAGGAAAAACCGTCGTATACCGCCGGGGGATCGTTCAATCTGATGGGCGTCCTCTTAGGATACTACGGCGGGATGTTCGAGGCCGGGATAGCGCCGTGGATGTCCATATCGGCGGATTTTTACTACTCCGGTAATACGATCGATAATAACGGGTATGCGGTGTTCTATATCGGCGCGATGCCGCGTTTTTATATCATCGGCGGGTCGCTGGAAGGGCTATGGGCGGGGATGGGCGCGGGCGTGAAGTTCGTTTCTATCAAATCGGGCGGTACGGATTACTCAGGTACGGTGCCTATGCTGAGTATCGCCGGGGGATATAAAATCGTCTTCGGCGGATTCTTTATCGAGCCGTACGGCGGGTATTCGGCCGGATTGTCCGGTGTGAACGGACAGCCGTCCTACACCGGTTCGGCGTCTCTCTACGGCGTGAATATGGGCATCCTCTTCTAATCAACAATATCCTGAAAAATATCTATCCTGTTTAAAGAATTTCTTTACAGATTCGTCTCTTCAGTATTTTCCGCTTTTTTATCTATTTTCACGAAAAAGTCGCCGATGTCGAATTTATAGGCGATTCTCAGCCCTACTATATACATATACTTCGGCGCGGTATCGGTTCCGGGGTTGAACAGGTACTCGAACTCCGGTAAAACGTTCCAGTGATAGGCGTAATGGTCGTTCCCGGCGGGGTTGATGAGAAGCTGGAAGTCCGGGGAAATCTCGAAGATACCGAGCATGGTCGTGCGGAAGAAAAATTCGAAAACCTGTTCTGGGATGGCAGAATTGAATGTTTTCAGCAGGCTGTACGCCACTCCGAAACCGAAGTCCTTGGTCTGGAACGCCAACCCGAAGGCGAAATGTTCGCCGTAGGGCGAGAATTCCTTTGCGACACGGTACGGGTCGGTGATCGTTGTCGGCGGCGTACGGAACGTGGTGATATCGGGATACACGATGCCGTACTTCACGAATACCGCGAGGGGTTCAAGAACTCCCGCTATCAGATAGAACGGTTTTATCTCGGCTAGGCCTGACACGGACGGGGAAACCTTATGCACGAGCGAGCTGTCCGCGTCGACAAATCCTCCCTGAAGGCTCAGGTTCATATATTCGTTATGGAAGCTGATCTCAACGGGGAAGGAGTTGCGGACGAACAGGTGCTCGAACGCCTTCCCGAACGTTACTCCCACACGCAGGGTGAAGTTTTCGTTAAAGTCGACCCGGAGTATCATCGCGGGGATAGTGGGATAGTAGATATGGTCGAGGCCGGGATTGCCCAGCATCCGCAGGAAGTGTGACGAGAAGAAACCGTCGTACTCGTTTCCGCAGAAACGGAAATTAAAAAATCCGCCGCCGTCGGTCTCATAGTCCTGCAGGTCCATATTTCCGAGATAGAACTGGATATGCCCGCCGGCATAGTAGATATAGGTCTCGTCCAGAGCGAAATTGTAATTGGATACGATGATGTTATTCGCGGGCGCGAAAACAGGGGTTGTCCCGAAGAACTGGGTGCCGTAGGATGCGTTCAGGCGGAACTTGAAGAGAAGGTTCTGGATCGGGGTGGCAAGGTCCGCGTTTATCTGCAACCGCGCGATAGGGGGGGATACCGCTCCCAGCGCGGGATAGTTCAACTGCGCGCCCGCCCATACGTCGCCCCAAATCCTCGCGGAAAGTATCGCCGGGAAAAACAGGCTCAGCGCCGCGAGGGGTAAAAGTATCTTCTTCATGTCGACTCCTTATAATCAAATCCGTCTGAACCGCGAACACTACAACTCTAGAAAATAATCATCTCGAGGCCGAATCGCTGCTGGAGGTCGCGGAAGTCCTGCCCCAGTCCGTACTGGTACTCGTAATGCGCCATCAGCTTAAATCCGCCGAAATCGGCGCCCGCCCCGAGATTGATCGCTGGATGCCAACGGCTTTCGTAGAAGAGCGCGAAGTCCCCCGAGAGAATGAGGCGTGTTTTCAGGTCGAGCGGGATAAAATAATCCCCCGAGACATGCCACCGGAAAATCAGCGGCCTTGCCATCTGGTCGAGAGTTTTATTCGGGGGATACATAAAAAATATCATACCCGATGTCAGGTACGCCCGCTCTAATTGATAGGTTAGGTCGAACCCGATATACTCGTTGCTGTCGAATACCTTATCGGTTGCGATATTACCGCGGTCGTATCCGTCCACCAAGTGCGTGGATTCATGCACCACGGGATAGAACAATAGTGTCAGCGCCGGGTCGAAAAAGTTCGTCCGCTCTATGTATAACCCGATATACCCGATGAGGTTATCCACCGGGTACGCTCCCCAGAAGTTGTCGGTGGGATGGATAAAGATGGTGATGCTCCCGAGGAAGCCGATGTCGCACCCGAGGATATTCCCGAGCGCGAGGGTCTGGGACACCTTAGCCTCGATCTCCGTCCGCTGATAAGTAAAGTTGTAATTGAATCGAACCCGCGTCACATAGGACTTCGGGTCCTCCGCGTTATGGTAAACGAGCGAGTAAGCGGCGGACGCGGAAAATAGCAGGACGGTCAGGAAAATCGTTTTCATGCAACCCTCGATAGATAAAGTGGAGTATTATAGCTTATTTTTACAGTCCCCTCAAATAAGGCGCGGTTTCTTTGAGTAATATGCGGATTTCTGATAAAATAAATGGTGTATTCCGGCTGTACCGCAGTAGAGCGAGGATAATATGATAGATTTGCATACCCATACGCTTTGGAGCGACGGCGAACTGATACCCGCCGAACATATCCGCAGGGCTTATCTCATGGGCTACGAAGCGATCGCGATTACCGATCATGCCGACGCGTCGAATATCGACGTATTATGCCGGCAGATCGTCCGGTTCGCCGATACGATGGCGCGGATGGACGCGGAGCTGATCGTCCTGCCGGGAGTGGAACTGACCCACGTCCTGCCGGAGGAGATTCGCGAACTGACCGAGTATGCGCGCGGGCATGGCGCTAAAATCGTAGTGGTGCACGGCGAAACGATTGTCGAGCCGGTGCGTCCCGGAACGAACTGCGCCGCGATCGAAGCGAAGGTGGATATCCTCGCGCATCCGGGGCTGATTCTCCCCGAGGAAGCCGAGCTTGCCGCGAAGAACGGGGTATATCTCGAAATCACTGCCAGAGGCGGGCATAGTCTCGCTAACGGGCATGTCGCTAAGACGGCGCGCGCAGCCGGGGCGTCGATGGTGATCGATACCGACGCGCACCGGATGCGGGATTTTATCGACGACGGGTTCGCCGGGAAGGTGCTTGCCGCGTGCGGACTCTCTCCCGAGGAGATTAAGAAAGTTTTCCTGAACTCCCGCGAGATTGTGAAACGTAAGACAAAGGGCGGATAACCGCATGAATATAAAGTTATATGCGGTAATTTCCGCGTTCGTCCTATCTATTATTCTGGTATCATGCTCAAATATTACCGGCGAGAAAAACCAGCTTCTCTACGAACTGAACGACGAGGTGAGCGGGATAGTCCAGTATAACGAGGACTCCGGGAGTATAGGGATCGAGGATCAGGAGAAAATTAATCAGGCGATCCTCCGTATCGGGAAAATTCTGGACAGGGCGAAAATAATCAGTCTTCAGTTGAAGGATAAAGAGAAGAAACAGTTCGACGAAGAGATCGCCCGGCAGTTGTCCCGTTTATATGGCTCGATTCAGGAACCGTTATATCGTGAACTGTTGAAATATAAAATGCAATAGGCAGGGAGAAAATGATGAAACATCTACAAATCGGGATAGTTTCCGCGCTTTTTGGGGTTCTGCTGATTTCCGGATGTTCCAATCCTAAGGACGAATGGAAGGGATTGATGAACGAGTACGAATCGCTCGCGAACCAGTACAGCGCCATAGCCGATAAATCGTCCCTCGACGATAAGGGCGCGCAGGAACAGCTCAAGGGGATCTTTTCCAATATGCAGGTGATTTCAGAGAAATTCCGCGAGACGAAAATCAAACTCTCGCCGGAAGACCTGCAGGTGTTCGAAGAGAGAATGGACGCCGCGAATGCCGTTCTTTTACAGGCGAAGGCCAACCAGGTCAAGAAGGCGATGGAAAGCATTATGGGCGGGTCGCTCGGGACATTGATGAACGGAGTGCTGATCGACACCCTGACGAATCAGACGAATAAATAGATGGAAACGGAAATCTTGCGATATTTTGGATAAAGCGATAAAATAATCCCTTAATGATACGGGCTAGGAGGAAACATGCTCAAGAAGATAATCGGTTCACTTTTCGTTTTAACCGCGTTGGTATATCTGGCGTCCTGCGGGGCTTCCGATTGGAAGAAATGGACGACCGAACTCGATCAGACTGTCGATGATTATATTATCGCCGTGCTGAATACGAAGGATCAGGGTGACGAGAATCATACTAAAGCTCAGGTAAAACTTGAGAAGCTCAACACGATGTTCCAAGATTCGCAGAAGCTTCGCGAGGCGATTGCTTCGTCCAACGAGCAGGAAGAGTTTTCCATGCGCGTTACCGTCTCCTATATCAAGTATCTCGGTTTGAAAGAGTACTTCGATATGATGCAGGAACAGATGATGCAGATGATGGGCTCCAATGGCGGGATGATGGGAACCAACATTATCGGCGGTCAGCCCTAGGTCTTTTGACGCTTTGATTTACCTTTGAATCTCGACGGTAAGGAAGCGGTCATCGGGCGTATTCGATTTATTATATTATAGAATTAAAAGTATAATAAACTAAATTTAGAATCGCCCTTATTTCACGATCACGTTGATATAGATAATCCGCCACTCGGCCTTCTCCTCTCGATAATCGAGCTTGAACTCTACGGTCTGGGGCGGATTATCCAAATAATACTTACCGTGCAATACCATATCCCCGGCTCCGTCAATCATAGGCATCTGGTCGAAAATCGGGTGATAATTCGTCACCCCGGAAATATCCACCTTCTTCGCGATAAACCCCTTGAATATATCGAGCATCTTTGCCGGCGTCAGTTTTTGCTGGAGCGGCGTCGAGGCTTTCCCGAGGAATGCCGAAAAATTCGTCGTCTTGAATGCCTGCTGCAGGGACGTCAACGTTTTATTGATATGCCCGATCATCGAACTCGTACTGGGCAGTTTCTCTTTGTAATAAGTTTGCAGTTTGAGGGAGAGAGGTTTCCATTGCGCATCCTCCTTCCTGAACTGGATCGTAAACTCGATGAGGTTCGGGACGCTGGTCTCCAGCACATAAAACCCGTCGACAATCATATCGCCGGCGTCGTCGATAACGGGAATCTTGGTGAATAACGGGTACGATGTGCGGATGGAGCTGATATCGATATTGTTCTCGATAAACTGCCCGAACAGTTCCTTGAGCTTGGCTGGCGAGTAGTTTTTCTGGGAGCTCGTAGCGAAGGTTTTATGGAAATTCGTGAAGCTCTTCGTTTTGATTGCCTGGTCGAAATTGAGAAGGGTGGTCGACACTAGACTGTTTAACAAGGTCTCGTCTATTGGGAGTTTGCTTTGCGCGTAAATTAGAACGGATAGGGAAAGGAATACCAGTACAGCGGCCGTCTTCTTCATTTATATCTCCTGATTTTTTCAGGTATTATAAACGGAATCGGTCAAAATGACAAGCAATAGCGGAGTATCTCTCGCACCGCGTGAAACCATGTTCTGCATTCCTCGACAGGCTCGGAATGACGGTTTTGTCATACGAAATGACGCGGTTGTCATTCTGAGCTTGCCGAAGTATGAGCTTGCCGAAGCAGGGGCGGAGCCGAACCCGTTGCGTGGACGATTGGAAAGGGAATACTTATAATATCATTATTTGTACGTAACGGATATTTTTGATTATATTATGAGGCCGGTAAAAAATTGTTTACATCGATGCCGCCTGAAAAGTGCCGTTTCTCTATAAAAAAACTTTATTTATATAGAGATTTATGCTATTCTATATGTTAATAATAACCAAGAGGATATGAAAATGAATCTTTTGAAGAAGATATTTGCGCTCATTTTCGGAACCAAGCAGCAGCGCGATATGAAGAAACTTATACCGTTGGTAAAACAAATAAACGAATTTGAACCCGCCGTCTCCGCGTTAAATAACGACGAACTTCATGCGAAAACTCAGGAATTCCGGGGACGTCTCGAGAACGGCGAGGACATCGACGGCATTATGCCCGAGGCTTTCGCGGTAGTCCGCGAGGTATCCAAACGGACGCTGAAGATGCGCCATTTCGACGTGCAGCTGATGGGAGGCATCGTTCTCCACCGCGGGATTATCGCCGAAATGAAAACGGGTGAAGGTAAGACCCTGGTCGCCACTCTCCCCATGTATCTCAACGCCATCTCCGGGAAGGGCTGTCACCTGGTCACGGTGAACGATTACCTTGCGAAACGCGACGCGATATGGATGTCGCCGATCTATAAATTCCTCGACCTGACCGTCGGGGTCATCAATCACGAGAAGTCCTACCGTATCGAATGGGACGACATATCGGCCTACACGATGAAAGCGATCGAATGCACCCGTCAGGAAGCCTACCGTTGCGATATCACCTACGGGACGAACAACGAGTTCGGCTTCGATTACCTCCGTGATAACATGGTGTTCCAGCCCCAGCAGAAAGTCCAGCGCAAGCACCATTACGCTATAGTGGACGAGGTCGACTCGATCCTGATCGACGAAGCGCGTACCCCGCTCATAATCTCCGGCCCTACCGACGAGACCACCGACCTCTATTATAAGATCGATAAAATTGTTCCGCGTATGACCGAGGCGGAAGTGAACGAGAAGAAGGAGCCTGTCGAGGGAACCGGCGACTACACGGTCGACGAAAAAGACCGCGCGGTCGTACTGACCGAAATGGGCTTGCAGAAGGCCGAGAAACTTCTCGGGGTTACCGATATTTTTTCGCCTAAGAACAGTAAGATGGTGCATCATGTCATACAGGCAGTCCGCGCACATAAGCTCTATCACCTCGATGTGGATTACGTGCTCGAGAACGGGGAAGTCGTGATAGTCGACGAGTTCACCGGGCGTAAGATGCCCGGCAGACGATGGTCGGACGGACTCCATCAGGCCATCGAGGCTAAGGAACGCATGGAGATCAAAAAGGAGTTCCAGACCCTCGCGACCATCACGTTCCAGAACTACTTCCGTATGTACACCAAGCTCGCCGGTATGACCGGTACGGCTGAGACCGAAGCGACAGAATTCTACTCGATCTATAAGCTCGACGTCGCGGTCATCCCGACGAATGTTAACGTAACGCGTATCGACGCGGCGGACAAGATATATATCAACGAGAAGGCGAAGTTTAACGCGATCGTGCGGGATATCGCCGAACGCCATGCCAAGGGACAGCCTGTTCTCGTAGGTACTGTTTCTGTCGAGAAATCGGAGAAACTGGGTATCCTGCTGAAACGTAAAAATATCAAGCACAACGTGCTGAACGCGAAGTTTCACGAGCGCGAAGCCGACATCATCCGCGACGCGGGTATGCTGGGCGCGGTCACTATCGCGACTAATATGGCCGGGCGCGGTACCGACATCAAGCTCGGAGAAGGCGTAGTCGAGGCGGGCGGTCTGATGGTGATCGGCAGCGAGCGCCACGAAGCGCGCCGTATCGATAACCAGCTACGCGGACGTTCCGGCCGTCAGGGAGACCCCGGCGAATCCCAGTTCTATGTCTCCCTCGAGGACGACCTGATGCGCCTCTTCGGAATGGACCGCCAGATCGGCCTGATGACCCGTTTCGGGTTCAGTGAGGAAGAGGAGATCCAGAGTAAGATGATCAGCCGCGCTATCGAACGCGCGCAGAAACGTGTGGAGACCCGTAACTTCGAAATAAGAAAGAACCTGCTCGAATACGATAACGTGATGAACGAACAGCGCAGTTATATCTACAATATACGCGACAGGGTTCTGGATATCCAGAACAACATGCCGGTTGTCGATGAAATTGTCGACGATGTGGTAGAAACATATCTTTCGGCTATGCCTAATCCGTCCCGTCCTGATACATGGGAAAACGATGAGATTGGGCTATGGTTTCGTATTAATTTCTTTACCGACCCTGAGCTGGACTTCTCCGATCTGACCTATAAGGACGCTAAAGAGTTAATGATTAATACGATCAAAAAGCTGACATGGGAACGTCTTCAGAATATTCCCGACCAGATTCGTGCGGAGGGGTTCAAGTATGTCATGCTGAATACCCTCGATACCAAATGGAAAGAGCATCTGAGGAATATAGACGCCCTGCAGGAAGGTATCGGCCTGCGCGGATACGCGCAGAAGAACCCCATAGTAGAGTACAAGGTGGAAGCGTCGAATATGTTCTACGGTATGCGCGAACGCTTCAAGCTGGAAGGAGTGTCGCTCCTTTCGCGCCTCCAGATACAGGCGAATTTCGAGACGAAGGAAGAGGATTACGAGGCGGTTCCGTCCACAACGCAGACCAAGCATGCCGAGTACGGGCAGTTCGACAGTATTTCCAGCGGCAGCGCCAGTCAGCAGAACGCCGCGATCGCGGGGATGCATTCCAAGCCCCAGCCGATCCGTAAGATGCAGAAACCCGGGCGTAACGAGCCCTGCTGGTGCGGAAGCGGTAAAAAATATAAACATTGTCATATGGACGAGGACCTGCGTAAAGAGCGCACGGGTCGAACGCCTCCGCCGCCGCAGTGAGGCCGCCCATGACTGTTTCGCTGATAGTCGCGCATCCTAACATCGAGAGTTTCAATTTCGGTATCGCCGAACGGGTAAAAAATACCCTCGGGGAATACCGCCATCAAGTATATTTTCACGATCTGTACCGCGAGAACTTCGACCCGCTGATCCGGTATGACGAAATCCCGAAAACCGGCGGGGTCGACCCTGTTTTGAAACAATACTGCGGCGAGCTTGCTGAGTCCGACGGGATAGTCGTTATCCACCCGAACTGGTGGGGACAGCCTCCCGCCATACTCAAAGGATGGGTCGACCGGGTGATACGTCCCGGTATCGCGTACGAGTTCGAGGAAGGCGACACCGGCGAGGGTGTGCCACGCGGCCTGCTCAGGGCGCATACCGCAATTGTATTGAATACATCAAATACCTCGTCCGAAAGGGAGGACAGCGTATTCGGCGACCCTCTCGAAAGGATATGGAAGGACTGCATCTTCGGGTTGTGCGGAGTGACAAAGTTCGTCCGGCGGATGTTCAGGGTGGTGGTGACCAGTACCGCGGACGAGCGTGAAGATTGGCTGAAGGAAGCGGAAACAATAATCAGGGAAAACTTCGGAGAGTAAAATGGATTATCGTTCGGCGGGAGTAGATATCGGGAAGGCGGACGGGCTGATCGGCGACGTCAAACGCGCGGCACAGTCCACCTATACGCCCGGCGTATTGAGCGGGGTCGGCGGATTCGGCGCGTGTTTCGCGGTGCCGCCCGGGTATAAGGAGCCGGTGATGGTTTCGTCCACCGACGGGGTCGGGACGAAGATACTCCTCGCGCGGAGTTTGGACGACTACTCCGGTATGGGCTACGACCTGGTCGCGATGAACGCGGACGATGTGATCTGCGCCGGCGCGAAACCGTTATTTTTTATCGATTATATCGCGGTCGGGAAGCTCGAAGAAAAACAGTATCTGTCTATAATAGAAAGTATCGCGGCGGCGTGCCGCGAGAACGATATCGCGCTGATCGGCGGGGAGACCGCCGAGCTTCCGGGGATGTACCCGCCGGGCGAGTTCGATCTCGCGGGATTTACCGTCGGGGTCGCCGAACGCTCGGAACTGCTCGATGCGAAAAATGTGAAGACCGGCGATACGGTGATCGGCCTCATGTCCTCGGGATTCCACAGTAACGGGTTTTCCCTCGTGCGGAAGGTTGTCGAGACCGCGAAACTCGACCTGAAGAAGGACTACGGTTTCGGCTCGCTCGGTAAGGCGCTGATCGCCCCCACGCGGATATACTGTAAAGTACTCGGCGAGACGCTAGCCGAATTCGGTAAAACGGTCAGGGGTATCGCGCATATTACGGGCGGCGGTGTCCCGGGAAATCTGAACCGGGTGCTCCCTGAGAACGCCGACGCCGAGATTGATACCGCGAGTTGGAAAGTTCCGCCCGCCGTCGAATTTATCGTAGAGAAGGGCGGCATCGATCGCGACGAATCGTTCCGCGTATTCAATATGGGTATCGGGATGGCGGTCGTCTGCGAAACGGCGAAGGCCGAAGATATCCGGGGCTTCCTGAAGGGGAAAGGTTTCGAGTCCGCTATTATCGGAAAGATTATCCCGGGCGACGGTAAAGTCATTCTAAAATAGCCGCTGCGCGGTGGCTAAACCCGATATAGTACAGTGTATGAATATACGGAAATAGCCCTTGATGAAAACATCGATGCAGGTGCCGTCCACGATCTGCGCGGAGGCTAAACCCTTTTATTGCAAGAAATAATTAGCTATATGATAACAGGCGCTTATTATATGACTGATAGGAAAAAGTAAACTCAGTCTGTATCCATGAGTACAATATTATACGGGGCTATGCTTTATCGGGATAAATGAGACACGCTGAATTTTGACAAAACCCTGAAAACCGGATATAATAATAAATCCTTCCTGCGTTGAGACATACGCAGGCATTGACCGTAAGGAGGCAAAATGAATAGGAAGTATGAAATCGCTTTTCTGCTGCGTGAAGGCGAATCCGCCGAAAACGCGATCGTGCGCATCAAGGACAATCTTGACAAGCACCAGTCCGCTGTTACTAAGGAAGACAAAATGGGTCTTCGCGATCTGGCTTATGAAATCCGAAAAAAACGTGAAAAGTTCCACAGAGCTATGTACTACTTTGTGAAAGCCGACGCGCGTATCGAATCTCTCCCTGAAATCGAGCGTATCTTCAAGCTGGATGAGGATATCATCCGCTACATGATTCTCCTGGAGGACTAGGATGGCCTGGGATATTAACCGGGTAATCGTAGTCGGCCGGGTTGCGAGCGATATCGAACTGAAACATACGCAGAACGGGAAATCCGTCGCGAATTTCCGCGTCGCGGTCGGCGGTATGCCGAAACCCGACGGCACGGATAATGTTTCGTTCTTTCAGGTAGTGGTATGGGGCAAGACCGCCGAGAACTGTCAGCAGTACCTTGCGAAAGGGAAGCAGATAGGTATCGACGGGCGTCTCGACCAACGCTCATGGCAGGCACAGGACGGATCCCGCAGGAGCACAGTAGAAATCGTAGCCGACCGCGTGGAGTTCCTCGGATCGAACACGTCGTCACAGGGCGGGTCAAGCCCGTACCGTGCGCCCGATAAGGCTCCGAAGGAACAGCAGGGCGGATTTCAGGATTCCGCGTCTCAGTTCTACGATAACACCGATGCGGATTATGACAGCTTTAATTCGGATCCGATCGATATGACCGACGATCCGAACGACCCACAATTTTAAAGGAGAAAACTATGGAAAACGATATCATCGAAAACAGCGAAATAGAGAAGGGTAACGATTTACCTGTCGAAGCTCAGGCTGAAGAAGCCGCTGACGCTCCGATCGAAGCTGTGATGGCTGAAGCGGCTAAAGATGAGCCTGCTAAAATGGAAGCGATGAAGGCCGAGTCCGATGCGCCGTTCTCGGAAACCCCCGACGAAGTGGAAGTCGAAAGAGATTTCCGCAGAGGCGGCGGAGGTGGCGGCGGAGACAAGAAGAAATTTTTCTACACTAAGAAAGTATGTAAGTTCTGCACGAAGCAGATTGACGAAAAAAATATCGATTATAAGAATATCGAACTGATGCGGAAGTTTGTGATGCCAAGCGGAAAGATTGTTCCCCGCCGTATCAATGGTAGCTGCGCGCGCCATCAGCGCCGTGTCTCCGAGGAGATCAAGAAGGCAAGAATAATTGCATTATTGCCGTTCTTAGACCGCTAAATGGAATTTTCGTTCGGGTTTGTTATAACCACATTAGCGGGATGGGGGCTTTACACTGCCGGTAAGCATTTGCTCGGCGTAGTAAAGAAATCCCATATAGCGCAATGGATCGCGGGAATACTATCCGCGGGATTGTTGTTTTTCTTTCCGGCGGCGGGCGCGGTCGTAGTAATATTTCTCTCGATGCCGTTGTGGATAGAAAAGCTCGCGCTATTCCGCAGGTTTGACGGGCTGGTGTATCAAGTCCCGTTTCTGGTAATCATGCTCATGTTTTCGGTGTTTTACATCCCGGAGACGTCGCGGATTTGGTATGCGGCGGATAACGCGATTACAGGGATACTCAGTTCGTTCAGTCTACTGGACGGATACGGGTTTATAGATGTTTATTATGTACTCAGGTTTTTCAGGAATATATACCCCGCGCTCTTTGCGTTTATCCTGTTTCTCGCTTATTATGCCGGGACGGAAGGCGGAAAGTACCGGCATGGTTTATGGTATCGCTACTTGCGGAAGTTCGATCACCGTCAGGTATGGCCTGTCCTGGGATTGCTTGCAATGCTGGGGGGCGGATATATCCTGATGTTTTCGCTGAATGAGATCAACCCGGTGATGAATGATATCGGAATATGGATGTTTAACACATCGTTGTTTTTCGCGATGCCGTACATCCTCTACGGATGTCTGACGCTGATCTACGGATTACGGCGGGCGGGCGTACCGGGGATGATCAGCCTGATGGGGTTATTTCTCCTGTTTCTCATATCGGGGCCTGTTTTTATATTTACCCTGATATTTCTCATGGGGATTGGTATTTCGGATATTTGGATGAATTATCACGCGAGATTATCGCATAAAAAAAAGGAAAATGAACGGAGGCTTCCATGAAGGTTATACTTTTAGAGAATGTCGTGGGGCTTGGCAGAGCCGGAGATATAAAGAATGTTCGTGACGGATACGCGAGAAACTACCTTTTACCGACGAGAAGCGCGGAACTCGCCACCAAAAAGACGGAAGAAGTGATTCTCAAGATGAGGGAAAAACTCGCGAAGAAAGCCGCGGCGATGTTCGAAACCGCCAAACAGCAGAAAGATGCATTGGAACTGGTTACTCTCGAAATCAAAGCGAAGGCCGGCGAAGAGGAAAAACTTTTCGGTTCCGTCACCGGCGCGCAGATTGCCGACGCCCTGAAAGAACAGGGTTATGATGTGGATAAGAAAAAACTCGTCATGGAGCACATCAAGACTTTGGGCGAGCATACGATTAAAATCAAGCTTGACGAAGGTGTAACTGCTATTGTTAAAGTGAATGTTGTTAAGGAATCATAAAAAACAAGGATTACGGTAGGATTTATGCCGTCCGACGACCTGTTAAAACGAGTCCCGCCGCATAACCTTGAGGCGGAAGCCGCTTGCCTCGGGGCTATGATGATGAACAGCTATGCTGTCGATACGGTTCTGCAAATCCTGTCAGATGAGGATTTTTTCGATATTAAAAACCAGATTATTTTCCGGGCTATCTCTTCCCTGAGGGATAAGAGTGTTCCGGTGGATATAGTCAGCGTATCGGAGTACCTCGGCTCGAAGGGCGAACTGGAGGGTATCGGCGGAAGCGCTTATCTCTCGCGTGTGGTCGAGGGCGTTCCCGCCGCGACCAATGTCTCCTACTACGGGAAAATCGTCCTCGATAAAGCCGTACTCCGCAATCTTATCAACACCTGTTCTAATATCATCGATAACGTATACGAATATCAGACCGAGGTGGAGCGCGTCCTCGACGAGGCGGAAAGCTCCGTGTTCGAGGCGTCGAGCCGTAAGGTAAAATCCGACTTCGCGCAGTTGAAGGACGTGCTGGCGGATACCCTCAAGGCTATCGACAAACGGAAGGGGATGGGCTTATATACCGGACTCCCGACCGGGTTCAATAAATTCGACGAATTGACAAGCGGCCTGCAGGAAAGCGACCTGATCGTGATCGCGGCCAGGCCTTCGATGGGTAAGACCGCGCTCGCGCTGAATATGGCGGTCAATATCTGCCGGCAATTCCCCGATCTGGGCGTGTTGTTTTTCTCACTCGAAATGTCCACTCAGGAACTGACGATGCGTATTCTTTCGACCGAATCCCGTCTCGAGATCGGAAAGCTCCGAAGCGGACGGGTGCATCAGTCCGACTGGAAGGGTATTCTCGAAGCGGCGGCGATGCTCGAAAAATGCCGTCTCCTGATCGACGATACACCCGCTGTCTCGGTGAATGAGCTTCGTTCCAAGGCGCGCCGCGCTATCCGTAAATATAACCTCAAGCTGATTGTGATCGATCACCTCCAGATTGTAACCGCGGGCGATCCGAGCAAACCGTCGTATAACCGTGTACAGGAAATGTCGTTTATTACCCGCAGTCTCAAGGCGCTCGCGAAGGAACTGAAAATCCCAGTGCTCGCGCTTTCGCAGTTGTCCCGCGCGTCGGAAAAACGCGGCGATAAGGATAAACGCCCGATTCTGTCCGATCTGCGCGATTCGGGTACGATCGAGCAGGACGCGGACGTCATCGCATTCCTGCATCGCGAGGAATACTATAATAAAGATACCGAAGATAAGGGGCTTGCCGAATTGATTATTTCCAAGCAGAGGAACGGCCCTATCGGTATGACGAAACTTGGATTCAAAGCCGATTCCGTATGGTTCTATGACCCCGAAATGCATCGCGGCGATCAGGAGTACCAGGCCGAGGCGATGTCGAAGGATTTTTAGGGAGGGTGTGTGCTTAAAAAGTTAAAAGATTTTTTTATCGAGCTGGGACATTTTTTTTCTTTTTTTATCGAAGCGCTTAGGGAATTTCCCAGTAATATTCGTCACCCCATAGAAATAATAAAAAATATCTGGTCGGTCGGGGTGATGTCTATCCCGATTATTGTCGCCACATCGTTCTGTGTCGGCTTGATTCTCGGGATGCAGCTCGGTAACGGGATGGAAAGAATTATCGCCGGAACCGCCCAGTATATGAGTGGAGCGCTGGCGGTATCCACTGTTCTGGAACTCGGCCCCATCTTTTCGGCGCTGATACTGGTCAGCCGGGTATGCTCGTCCGTGACCGCTCAGATCGGAACGATGAAAGTCACCGAGCAGATCGACGCGTTACGTACATTGTCGGTCAACCCCATCGGGTATCTGGTTACTCCCCGTATCATCGCCGGAATGATTTCCCTGCCGATATTAGGATCTATGTCCATTCTCGCGACTATGTTCGGCGGGTGGATCATGCTGGGTTCGGTGCATGGGGTCGATACTACGACCTACCTGATGTGGTCGCAGCTTTTCCTGAAGGTACGTTACGTATGGGAGTCGATCACGAAGATGACGGTACTCGGCGGAATGCTTCTCGCGGTGAGCACCTATCACGGGTTTTATACGTCGGGCGGCGCGGTCGGAGTAGGGAACTCTACTATTAAATCGGTTGTCACGAGCAGCTTCCTTGTAATCCTGATCGATTATGTGATGAGCTCGATATTTTCATATATTAAATAAGGACGGCGGAATTGAGTACGAAAACGGCAAAGAAGCCGATAGTCGAACTTTACGGGATTAAAAAAAGCCTCGGCGGGAAAGTAATTCTCGACGGTATCGACCTCACGATATACGAGGGCGAGACGTTTGTCATCATCGGACAGAGCGGCGTCGGAAAAAGCGTAACCCTGAAAATCATCATCGGCCTCATGGATCCCGACGAGGGCGAAGTGTATATCATGGGCGAGAATATGACGAACGCGACCGAGAATCAATGGACGGAGAAGCGCAAGCATTTCGGGATGCTGTTCCAGGGCGGCGCGTTGTTCGATTCGCTGACGGTCGGCCAGAATATACTGTTTTCTCTGGATCATATCCGGCATGAATTGACCGAAGAGGAAAAAATCGATAAAATATTGCACTCGCTGGAAATAGTAGGGCTTCCCGATACCGAGGACATTATGCCGGCGGAACTTTCCGGGGGTATGATGAAACGCGTCGCGCTCGCGAGGGCGATTGTGGCATCCCCGGAGATTGTACTGTTCGACGAACCGACTACGGGTCTCGATCCGATTATGACCGCCAATATCAACGAATTGATCGTATCGGTCAAAGAGAAGATAAAGACCACCTATATTGTGGTGACGCACGATATAAAGAGCGCTAAATATGTTTCCGACAGGATCGGAATGGTGTATAAGGGTAAACTGGTGTTTCTCGGTACTGCGAAGGAGCTCGAGAATTCGAAGGATCCGCTGATCAGGCAGTTTATCGAGGGTAATTCACAGGGGCCGATCACGGAAGAATATATGCAGGCGATAGAAAGAATTAAGCGGCATGAAACAGCCGCGAAAAATCGATAGCGAGGAAAAAAGTGCAGAAAAAAGAAAAAATCAATTTTGTAGGGATAGGGATATTCATCTTTATGGGAATCGTCCTATTTGGCTTTATCATCTTTTTTGCCGGGAAATACGGGTACAAGATCGGCGGCGGGTACAAACTGAATATTATCTATAAGTTTGTCAATAACCTTTCACCCGGCCAGAAAGTATCGATTGCCGGCGGTATGGAGATCGGGAGTGTGGACGATATCCGTCTGGAAGGCGATCACCTGGTCGCGTCCATCAAGATCGAAGGAAAGTATAAGATAAACCGAGAGGCGACATTCCATATCTTTTCCACCAGTCTCGTGGGGATGCAGTATATCAATATCAACGGGTATAACCCGGATTCGACCGATTTTTATTTGCCCGACGAGTATATACGCGGTAACGATCCGTTTGAAATGTCCAGTCTGATGGAGATGTTCGGTAACGCTTTGGGGAGCTCGATGACGTCCACTAACGGGCAGGACGTGCTGAGCAAGATCGGGAAAATGTTTCAGGATACCGGCGAACTGATCGCGTCATTGAACGATATAGTACGCAATAGCCAGAAGAATGTGGAATCGACGCTGAAAAATCTCGATATCGCGATGGCGTCTACTGCCAATGTGATGAAGAAACTCGAGAATACGACTGAAAAACTCAACGAGCTTACCGTGAAAATCTCCGATGCGGTCGGCGCTGTTGACAAGGATAAAGTCAGCGCGATCGTGGGTAATCTCAACTCGGCGGTGAATGACCTCAAGAATTTTAGTACGACCCTGAATGATATGACTAAGGATAAGACCGGGGCGTTGTCGCTTCTGAAAGATAAAGAAGTTACGGAGAAACTGAAAAGCATGATCATCAACCTCGAGCAATTCAGTAAAATCCTAAAAGATAATCCCAACGCGATTATCTTCGGGAAGTAGGCTGATTAGCGGATGATACCGTTACGGGAGTACGCAGGGTCTCAGAAATTTCCCGCGGTTAATTACGGAATTATCGCCCTGACGGTGATCGTATTCCTGCTGGAGTTGACCGGCGGGTTTTCTCAGGAGATTTTCGCCCGATACGGAGTCGTACCGTCTTTAATAGGTGGCGCGTTCTTCGCCGAATGTTTTCGCTTTGTTACCTCGATATTCATTCATGCCGATATTTGGCATATCGCGGGAAATCTCCTTTTCCTGTGGGTGTTCGGGGAGCATATCGAGGAATTCCTCGGGCATGGCAGATACCTGCTGTTTTTCCTTACCGCGGGTATCGCGGGGGGACTTTTACATAGTCTGATTTATCCCTATTCGGCGATACCGTTGATAGGGGCGAGCGGGGCGATTTCCGGGGTTATGGCGCTTTATATGCTCTATTTCCCGAAGATGAAGATTACCGTTCTGTTATTATTTGTTTTTTTAGTAAGGATACCCGCGATTGCGTTTATCTCCATCTGGATAGTATTCCAGATATGGAACGGGTGGATGTCTTTACGGATGCCGGAAATCGGCGGTACCGCATACCTCGCGCATATCGGGGGGATCGCATACGGGTTTATATTTGCGGTCTTCTGGGGAAATAAAATCCGTAAGCAATGGTTAAAAAGAATGGCAAGGAAAGCTAAAAATAGAAATGTAAGGAGCGCTGTATGAATTTTATCGATTTAAAGCGTCAGTATCATGAATACAAGACGGAGATCGACAAGAAGATCGCCGACGTTATAGATAATACCCGTTTCATCATGGGTAAAGAACTGAAGGATTTGGAGGCCGAGCTTGCGGCGTATGTCGGAGCGAAGCACGGTATCGGGGTAGCATCCGGTACGGACGCCCTTCTCGTACCGCTCGCGTCTTATGGCGTAGGCCCCGGCGACGAGGTAATTACCACCCCGTTCACGTTTATCGCCACTGTCGAGGTGATATCGTTCCTCGGCGCGACCCCTGTGTTTGTGGACATCGACCCCGACGATTACAATATCGATATATCTAAGATAGAGTCGAAGATCACGAAAAAGACGAAGGGCATTATCCCCGTCTCGTTGTACGGCCAGACGCCCGACCTCGATAAAATCAACGCGATCGCTAAGAAGCACGGGATATTCGTGCTCGAGGACGGCGCGCAATCGTTCGGCGCAATCTACAAGGGTAAAAAATCCTGCGGGCTTACCGACGTCGCGGGGACGTCGTTCTATCCGTCGAAACCGTTGGGATGCTACGGCGACGGCGGCATGATCTTCACTAGTGACGACGCGCTTGCGGAAAAGATGCGCATGATCATGAATCACGGTTCCTCCCAGAATTATGTACATAAATATGTGGGCATCAACGCGCGTATGGATACGGTACAGGCGGCGGTACTGCTCGCAAAGTTCGCGCATTTCGAGAATGAGTGCGATACCCGGATGCGGCTCGGCGCGCGTTATACGGAACTCCTTTCCGGCGGTAAGGTGATTACTCCTAAAGTATCCTCCACTACCGGCAGGCATGTTTACGCGCAGTATTCGATACGGGTGAAAAACCGCGACGGGCTTAAAGAAGCCTTAGCGAAGGACTCGATCCCGACCGCGGTGCATTACCCGAAACCTATTCATCTTCAGGAGGCGTACCAGAGTCTCGGGCATCAGGCGGGAGATTTCCCGGTGAGCGAACAGGTGTCCAACGAAATTATCTCACTGCCGATGCACCCGTTCCTGACCGACGACGAGCAGAAATTGGTCGCCGGGAAAATTTTAGGGGCTGTTTCATAAACGCGAGTAATTTGATTAAACCCGCATTTCATTGTATGATATTTGCGGAGGAGATGGCGTCTAAAAAATGAAGACTGAAGAAATAATATCGCTGATACTGATAGTTGTACTTCTAATACTCTCCGCGTTTTTTTCTTCCACCGAAACAGCGCTCTTTTCGCTCGATGCGATTCAGCTTCGGAAAATGCGGCGGAATCGCGGATTTAAACGCATAAAACAATTGTTAGGAGAAAGTTCCACCCTTCTGATTACCCTTCTTTTAGGGAATACGATGGTGAATGTCGCTTTGTCGTCGCTGATGGAAGAACAGATTAAGGTCGATAACTATGTTATTCAGACTGTTATCGTCACGGCGATACTGCTATTTATCGGCGAGATTTCCCCGAAAGCGGTCGCGATCAATTTTAAAGAGCCGGTCGCCGTATTCAATTCGCGTCTCATATACCCGTTATTTTTAATTCTCAAACCGATTACCCGTCCTATTACCGCGCTGTCCCATCTTATCCTGAAGGGGCTGGATAAATTCGTACCGGACGACGATTCGAAGGATGAGGATCATCTCGCGGCGCTTCTGAGCATGGTCTCGAAGGAGGCGTTTTTAGCCGACGAGGAAAAGAAGCTGGTAGAAAGCGTATTGAAATTCACTCAGAAGAACGTAGAAAATATTATGACGCCGCGAAACAGTCTTATATCGGTGAACGAGAACTCGCCTGTAAAAAAGGCCATCGATATCCTGCATTCCGGCAAGCATTCGAAAATCCCGGTCTATTCGAAGACGGACGATAATATTATCGGGGTCATCGGCCTGTCTCATGTTTTTCCTTATTTATTTAAAATCTCGTTCATCAACGTCCTTCTTGTGCAGGAAATAATGGAGCCGATGTACTTTGTCCCGCCGACAAAAAAACTCTCCGAGATGCTGGAGGATTTCCAGACAAGGAATATCCAGATGGCGACTGTTGTCGACGAGTACGGGAGCGCCCTCGGGATAGTGACTATCGCCGACGTGCTTGGGGAAATCGCCGGGGAAATTATCGATGAAAGTTTCGATATTCAGAGAAAGGTTCTGCCGATATCGCAGAAGCGTTTTCTTGTCGCGGGGGATATTTCTATAGACGATTTTAACGAATACTTCGGGACAAGGATTTCCAGCGAGGAGTTCGACTCGCTCGCGGGTTATCTGATCGAGATCGCGGGAGACCTTCCGCCCGCAGGGTACTCCGCCGAGATTGAAAAACTGAACGTTACCGTACGCGACCGTTCCAAGAACCGTATCGACAAGTTCATTGTGGAGAAGCAGTAATGGAAATATTGATTGCTGCCGGATTTATAATTCTAGCGGGATTTTTCGCGGGGAGTGAAACAGGATTTATGTCGCTTGACAGGATTCATCTCCACGCCAACCTTGACACCAAAGACCTCAGGTATAAGGCGCTTGACTTCCTGCACCGTTATCCCGAGGATATGATCGGCGCAATGCTTTTAGGCACGAACGCCTGCATTGTGGCGGCGACACTGATATTTACTTCCTACCTAGGACGCGTCCTGCCGGGGGATCCGCTGATACCGTTATATGTAACCTTGATCGAAACCCCCACAGTTCTCCTTATTTCCGACGTTATTCCGAAAATCATATTCCGAAAGTTCGCCGATCCGATTATGCACGGGTTGTCGTTCCTGTATTTATTAATATTTATCATTTTTTATCCGTTCCAATTTATTTTTGTGAAAACCATTAAAATGCTGCTTTCGATTTTCAGACGGGGTAAAAAAGTGCACGGTACTATATCCCGCGAGGAATTCCAGGAAATGCTGAACATGAGCGCCGATAAGGGATTCCTGATGGAGAAGGAAAAGGAATATATTGAGAGCATTATGAACTTCAAGAATGTCACCGCGCGGGAGGTGATGGTTCCGCAGAACCGGGTGGTGGGTGTTGAGGAGAACGATTCGGTCGCGAAGGCGGTCGAGCTGATGATCAAGTCCCATCATTCGAAACTTCCCGTATTCTCCAAACGTATTTTTAATATCATCGGGTTTGTCGATAATAAGTCGCTCCTGACAGCGAAAAAGGACGACCCGATCAAGCATTATATCCAGAAATCGATTTATTTCCCGGAAATCATCCCGATCGATAAACTGATTGTCGAAATGCAATCCTCGATCAAGCAAATGGTGTTCCTTGTGGACGAGTACGGCGGTACGTCGGGTGTCATCACATCGAACGACCTTGTTACCGAAATAGTGGGCGAGTTTATGGAACTCGGCGGCGGGGAGATCGAGAAGAAGGGCGACGAGTATATTATTAAGGGAAGCCTCGATATTGACGATATGAACGACGAGCTCAGGATGGGTATCAAGAAGGAAGGATTCGAGACTATCGCGGGATTTCTCCTGCACCGGATGCAGCGTCTTCCTAAGGCGGGCGACGTTTATGAAGAGGGGCGTTACCGTTTCGAGATAAAAAGTATCAAGGAATTTCGGATAGATAGAATTATTGTCAGTCTCCGCCGTAAAGCCGGGGCTAAGAAAAAAAATGTGAAACAAAAGGCGGATAACGATCATGCTGCCGGATAACAAAGAATTTCGTAAGATAAAAAGCGTCTGCCGTCAGGTCGAACTCACTATCGAGAAATACGCGTCGGACGGCGTCAGTATCGGGTACGACGATAACAAGGTGATTTTCGTCCGTTATGCCATACCCGGCGAACGGGTCAAGGTCAATATTTATAAAGAGACCAAAGACTACGCTCTCGCCGAGCCGCTGGAGATCATTACGCCATCGCCGGACAGGATTGTCCCGGAATGTAAATATTTCGGCCTCTGCGGGGGATGCGACTACCAGATGCTCGATTATGCCCGCCAATTGGAGATTAAAACATCGCTGGTGCTCGAGGCGTTCCATAAAATCGGTAAACTCGAAATAGAAAAATTGTCGGGCATCGTCTCGTCGGGGCAGGAGTTCTATTACCGCAACACCGAAACATTTAAGGTCAACCCGCGCAGACAGCTCATCGGGTTCTTCAGGAAGGATACCAAGTTTATCGTCGATCTCGAGGAATGCAGGCTCGCGATGCCGGATATCAATAAAGCGATGAATTATATGCGTACTATCGAGCCGTATCCCCCGCATAACTTCAAAGTCCGCAGCACGTCCCTCGGGGAGACCACTGTGAACTGGGTGGATACCGATATCTACGAAGACCGTCCGCTATACGAGGATATCACCGCCTGCGGAAAGACCATCCGTTATAAAATATCCAAGGATAGTTTCTTCCAGGTGAATAATTCCGTCATACCGCTCTGGCTCGAGAAAATAGTCGGGTTCCTCGACGAGAGCCATAACGAGAGGATTTTCGATCTCTACTGCGGAATAGGGCTGATTACGCTGTTTGTCGCGCCGTTCGCGAGAGAGACGATCGGGGTGGAGATCGCTAAGAGCTCGGTCAAGGACGCCGAGCATAATCTCGAGATCAACCGCGACACCGGGCTGAAGGACGCGAATATCCGTTTCATCCTCGGCGATGTGATGCAGGCTCTCCCGGGATTGGGGAACGCCGATGTGATGATTATCGATCCGCCGAGACGCGGCGCCGACCGTCCGGTACTCGACCTGATGATGGGGATGGAGCCGGGAAAGATTATTTACTCATCGTGCAAACCGTCGACAATGGCGCGCGACCTGCAAATCCTTTCTGAGAAGTACGAGATCAAGGAAATCTACCTGGTGGATATGTTTCCCCAGACCCATCATGTCGAGATGCTGAGTCTGCTGGTCAGGAAATAATCATTTTATCAATCCATAAAAAAACCGCCTTCGAGAAGGCTTGATGACGAAGTGTTTTTTGTCATTGCGAGGCGTCATGGTGAACGCTTGCCTGGCTTCTACCTTCGGCAGAAGGTAGACATGTCCCGCGTTCAGCGGGATGCCGAACCATAGCCGAAGCAATCTATTTTAATAACTTAAAAGGAGTTATACAGACTACTTCGCGCTGCTCGTAGTGACAAATAACGTTTATCATAAAAATAGGCCGCCATTAAAAATGGCGGCCTTTATAGAGTGATATTCCGTCTATTTTAGGTATTCCATCTTGAGCTTCTCTTTATCCATGACAATCATTGAATTGGCGCGGAGATTTTTCACCCAGTCCTTGATGATGGTCTGGTTTTTCATCGAGAAGTAATCGCGCATCAGGTCGGTAAGTTCGTCGGCATTTTTCTGTTTGGTTTCCATCTGACGCGAAAGAACCTTGACAAAAAGGTGATAACCGCTCGGGCTGAACAATGGACTGACGGAGTTGATATCCTTCATAAAAACGAAATCCATGATCTGATCGTTTGCGACAATCGGGAGGGGTATCATCTGCTCCTTGTTCTCGGTCATAATAGAGTTATCAAGCGCGGTAAAGTCAGCGGACTTTTCATATTCCCAGCCGATCTTTTCGGCGATCGTTTTCATATCGATCTTCTGCGCGATCAGCGCCTGAGCCTCGGTAATAGACGCCTGGATAAGGGGTTCGTACTTCTTCAGAAGTATCGGGAAGTAGTACCTGACGTATTCCTTGGATAGATACTGCTGGTAATCCTTCGAGAGCGACTTGAATTCGGGAATAGAAACCACCTTCATCACATGATAGTACCCGCTTTCGAACACGATATTCGGGATAACCTGTCCGGGGAAGTAGTTCAGCGCTTCATTGAAACGCACGAGAGTGGTATCCCCTTTAGTCAGGGTATATTTATTCGAGACGGTGATATTATCTTTATACTCCGCGATGGCCTTATCCCAACCGTTCGACTGGATGGAGTTGAGTACCTTGGGCGCGAGAGCCTTATCCTTGACTAATATATCCTGTACGGTGATTTCCTGAGCATAGTTTTTCTGGATATAAAACTCGGAGACTTGTGTCACTTCAACTTTATTGGCGATAAAATTCGTGACATCGATGAAAAGCACGTCTATTTTAGCCTTATACTGTAAAATATCCAGATAAGAATAAAGCCCCACCTCGCTGAAATACCCCGCCGCGTTGACTACATCCCCGTAAGTACCGATCAATCCCCGATGAGCATAGTCCATCTTGATGAAATCGATAAAGTCTTCGCCGGGTTCATAGTTCTTGGACTGGCTCTCGTAACGGAAATAGGCTTTTAATAAATCCATCGATGGCTGTATGTTCTGCTTTTTAGCGAAATCGTAGATCACTACGAAATCCACAAGATTTTCAGCGGATTGGATAAAGATAAACTTCGACAGTTGTTCGGGTGTAAAAAGCTGAGAGTACATTCCCGACTGGAACTGGGATTGAACCTGGCGGTAGATATACCAGAACGGCGAATAGGGACGGTTTTCATACGCCTTTCCGTCTATTGTAGCGATTATCGGGAAACTACTCCCTTCATTATGGTTCCTGCCGCCTACCCAGAATATGAAGGATACGCCTATGATGACTACCAGAACCCACATCATTACCTGAGTAATTTTCTTTTTAACGTTGACTTCTTTTTTCTTCTTGGGGCCTTGGGTAAAATCGGAATACTTAGCCATGAAGAGCTCCTTTTATCAGTAAAAATTTCTACCAGCGGCGAAGTTCGTCTTTACGGAACTCGTCCTTTTTCTTTAACAGCTTAATAAGTTCGGTCGTACTGATTTCAATATCGGAAATGATAGAGTCGATTTTCGAAACAAGATAATTATAAGCGATCAGGGCGGGGATTGCCACGATCAAGCCCGCGGCTGTGGTTATCAACGCCTGCGCGATACCGTCGATCAGTTCCGACGGATTAGCGAGACCCTTGGTCGCCAGAATGGAGGTGGCTTGGATCATACCCAGAACGGTTCCGAGAAGGCCCAGAAGGGTGGATACGCTGACGATAGTTCCGAGAATAGGGAGGTTTTTATTGAGCTTCGGCATCTCGTATTTGGACGCGTCCTCCATCGAACGCTCGATATCCTCACGGGATTTATCGGCGACGTCGAGGCCGGCTTTCATGATGTTTGCCGCGGGGCCGGGATGGTTTTCACATACCGCGAGAGCCTCGTCGATACGGAGCGCTTTCAGCTTTTCCTTCATCTTCTCATTGATTATCTTGGCATTCTGGTTCACTTTCTGTAAATAGGCAAGGCGTTCGATAAAAACTCCCAATGCGATGATCGATGCGAGAATGATGGGAACCATGACCCATCCGCCTTGGACGATATACGTAAATATCATTTCTCCCTCCATACAGGGATATTATTGCAAATATTATATATCCGATTTGGATTTTTGTCATCTATTTTATGATTCGTTTGTTAGAACGGAATAAATATATTATTCTGATGAAAATTTTGTGAAAACGATTGCAGGAATATAAATAGTAAAAAATGTTTATTTTCTAATTTGACAAAACGTTAAAAATAATCTACATTATTAACCGAATTTGGAGAGGTGTCCGAGTGGTCGATGGAGGCAGTCTTGAAAACTGTTGAGCCGTAAGGTTCCGGGGGTTCGAATCCCTCCCTCTCCGCATTTAATAACAGGAGTGGTATATGAATATCCGAGAAAGATTTAGGAAAGTCAGGAAACGACTCGGTTTGAAACAGGCCGAGATTGGAAAAGTTCTGGATTTATCCCAGGATGCCATCAGCGCTATCGAGACCGGCCGTAATAAGCCGACTTTGGATGTTCTGTCTATTCTTTATAATAATTATGACGTCAACATCGAGTGGATGCTGACGGGTAACGGGACTATGTTCCTGAACGGGATAGGCGAGGACGAGGAGAGTACCGAGAAGAAACAGACCGCTGTTTATATTCCCGTTATCGGCGCGAAGGTTCCGCCGGAATACGGTAAAGCCTTCGAGAACGTTAAAATCGAGATCGACGAATATTTCCCGCTCTCGGGCAAGGTATTAAGCACATTTCCCACCGAGAAAATCAAGGCTTTCAAGATCGCGTCTGACATCCTATACCCGTTTCTTTCATCGGGCGATTATGTGGTGTTTGTCGAGGAATTCCGGCCGAAGACCGACGGTATTTATATCGTGAATAAGTCCGGCGTTTTATCGGCGCAGCGTATAGTCTACCGTACCGATGGAAGTCTCAAGCTCAGCCCCGATAACACCAAGTATCCGCCCGAGGAGATTTCCTCCAAAGACGCGGAAAAAGTGAATATTGCCGGGAAAGTGGTTTCCAAACTCCAGAGCGTACTCTAACTTATGGGCACTTCTGATAACCGCCGCTTCTCGGCGGCAAGATAGTGCCCATTGGGCGTATTCTATAAAACTACAACGCCATTTGTTATAAATGTTATGAGTTTTTAGAACCGCCCTTATTTTTCCTGATGATTGAACATGTGCCCCATTTTTTCTTCCTTTGTCCGTAGATAACGTTCGTTATGCGGGTTGGGCTTTATTTCGATCGGCACGCGTTCGACAATCTCCAAACCGAAACCTTCGAGCGCATGAGTCTTCGTAGGATTGTTCGTCAATAGGCGAATTCGGCTGATCCCTAAATCCTTGAGGATTAACGCGCCGACGCCGTAATTCCGGAGGTCGGGGGCGAATCCCAAGTGAATATTTGCTTCGACCGTATCCAATCCCTGATCCTGTAAGGCGTATGCCTTGATTTTATTGAGCAGTCCGATACCGCGTCCTTCCTGCCGCATGTAAAGCACCACGCCGGCTCCCTCGTTCTCGATCATCTGGAGCGCGGAATGAAGCTGGTCGCCGCAATCGCACCGGAGAGAGCCGAGAATGTCGCCGGTGAAGCATTCGGAATGCACGCGTACCAGAGCCTCCTTTTTCCGGGAAAAATCACCTTTAAAAATCGCAAGGTGCTGATAACTATCGAGATCGTTCTCGGTTCTCGTACATGATGATATGAAAGTCGCCGTAGATGGTGGGGAGTTTCGCTTCGGCTTCCCGCCAGATATGGGTTTCGTGTTTGCGGCGGTGTTCGATAATCTGCGCGACGGAAATGATTTTCAGCCCGTGCTTTTTCGCAAACCCGGTCAGTTCCGGCAGGCGCGCCATACTTCCGTCGTCGTTCAGGATTTCGCAGATACACCCGACCGGCGTCAGCCCCGCGAGCGTCAGCAGGTCGACAGTGGCCTCGGTATGTCCGGCGCGTTTCAGTACGCCTCCGGTCTGCGCCTTCAACGGGAATACGTGCCCCGGCTTCTCGAAATCGCCGGATTGCGAATTTTTATCCGCGAGGCGGTTCAGGGTGAGAGCGCGGTCGGCGGCGGATATCCCTGTGGCTGTTTCCTTATGGTCGACCGATACGGTGAACGCGGTTCCCCATTTCTCGTTGGGATGGTCGATCATAATATCTAGCCCGAGATGCTCCGCGAACATGGCGGGCATCGGGGCGCAGAGAAGCCCTCTGGCTTCCTTGATGATAAAGTTTATTTTCTCCGGCGTCGCGAGCTCCGCGGCCATCACGACGTCGCCTTCGTTCTCACGGTCCTCGTCGTCGACTATGACGATCATCTCGCCTTTTTGTATCGCGTGAATGGCTTCTTCGAGCGTATTAAAGTCCTTTTTATCCACGGTCATTTCCGTCCCCTAAATGTTTCGATAATTATACATCACCTTTAGAAAAAAATAAATATTCCTGTCAAATTGACAAAACCCGAAAAGACCTATAGAATATTTCCTTTAAGGAGGCTCCTATGGCTGAGGATAAGAAATCCAAATACGCGTATGAACGGGAAAGCTCGTGGAAGAACGTGACCGAGCCGGAACGCCGAAAAATAGATGATTTTGCCGCCGATTATAAAAAATTCCTGAACTTCTGCAAGACCGAAAGACAATGCGTGACGTACCTCGAGAAGGAAGCCAGATCGTTGGGATTTAAGGACTTAGCGGATGCGAAACCCGTGCCCGGCGAGCGTATTTTGTTTAAAAACGAGAATAAAAATATCGTTCTGGCGATCCTCGGCAAACAACCCCCGGCGAAGGGGATTAACTTTATATCGTCCCATCTCGACTCGCCGCGTCTCGATCTCAAGCCTATGCCGCTGATCGAGGAAAACAATCTCGCTATGCTGAAAACCCATTATTACGGTGGGATAAAAAAGTACCACTGGGTCAATATCCCGCTGTCCCTGCACGGCACAATCGTCCGTAAGGACGGATCCATCGTCGATATCAGTATCGGCGAGGGTGAGGACGACCCGGTATTCACGATTACCGACCTGATGATCCATCTCGCGCAGAAGGCGCAGGGCGATAAAAAGCTCCTCGAGGGCATCGAGGGGGAGAACCTGACATTGCTTGCCGGGAGTATTCCCGTCGACGATAAAGATATCAAAGAGAAAGTGAAGGAAATGGCGCTGCGGAAGCTGAACGAGATGTACGGCATTATCGAAGAAGATTTCGTATCCGCTGAAATAGAGGTTGTCCCCGCATTGAAGGCGAAGGACGTCGGCTTCGACCGGAGCATGATCGGCGCCTACGGGCATGACGACCGCGCGTGCAGTTATCCCGCGTACCGTTCCATCGTCGACGTCGAGGGAGTGCCCGAAAAGACTCTCCTCGTCTTCCTCGTCGATAAGGAGGAGATCGGCTCCTATGGCGTCAGCGGTATCCGCTCGCGCTTCTTCCAGAATACGCTGACGCGTCTCCATGAGGTCTACGGGAGCGAGTGCCGTCAATCAGACCTGCGCGACATTATGGAGAACTCCTTCTGTATCTCCGGCGACGTGGGCGGAGTGGTCGATCCGATGTACCCGCAGGTGAACGATATGTACAACGCCGCGAAGCTCGGATACGGTATCATCCTCGAGAAGTACACCGGCTCGCGCGGGAAATCCGGGGCGAGCGACGCATCGGCGGAATATATGGGCAAGGTACGCAAGATATTTAACGATAACAAGGTCGTCTGGCAGCCCGGTACGCTCGGTAAGGTCGACGAGGGCGGCGGCGGCACTGTCGCGGCATATATCGCCGATCTCGGCATCAAAGTGGTCGATTGCGGCGTGGGCGTGCTCGGTATGCATTCCCCTTACGAGATCATCTGCAAGGCCGATCATTACCAGACCTACAAAGCATATATAGCGTTCCTGAAGGACGCGTGAGGGGTAATATGAAAAATAAAAAATTCTTTCTGCCGGCGCTGATTACGCTGGCGTTCGTTTCCTGCTCGACCTCGAAGGACTGGAAGACGGGCGTATCGTTCTACGGCTTCACGCTCGGCGAGTATTATGCCGATTCTTACGCCACGCTCCAGAATATGGCGAAACTCGGACAGATCAGCAATATCCTCGTGCCGGGTATGTCGTTCGTCGATACGCGGGTGATGTACTATCCGCTTCCGATCGATCCAGCGTTGATGGGGATACAGACCGGCGGGCTGGAATTCGTCGGGTCGGTGACGCATCAGAAGTCCTACCTCGTGGAAGCCGATTTCACGTTCGATAAGACCCCCGCGTCTACGGAAAAAATCAGGGCTCTGCTCGGCGGGTTTACTTACCTGTCGAACGCGGTCCAGACATACCAGACCTATACGGAGTCGAACAGATACTACGTTTTTACCAATAAATCGCCGGCTATCGAAGCGAAGCACACTGTTTTAAGTAACTCCCAGCGGCTGGTTGTCGTTTACTGGGGATGTATTCTCTATATCCAGGAACACGAGCAATAGGGATGTATCGTTATATCTACGGCCCCGTTCCGTCGCGCCGTCTGGGAATCTCGCTCGGTGTCGATATGGTTCCGCATAAAACCTGCACGCTCGATTGTATTTACTGCGAATGCGGCGGTACGACCGGCCTGACGACCGACCGGGCGGAGTATATCTCTATCCGCGAGATTCTCGCCGAGCTCCGCGATTACCTGTCGAAGAACCCCGCCCCGGAATATGTGAGCCTTTCCGGCTCCGGCGAGCCCACCCTGAATTCGGGCATCGGCGAACTGATTGCCGCGGTCAAACGGGAGTATCCGCATATTCCGCTGGCCGTGCTGACGAACGGGACTCTCCTCTACCGGAAGGATGTGCGCGGCGAGATACTCGCGTCCGACCTCGTGCTCCCGTCTCTCGATTCCGCGTGCGCGGGAGGGTTCGGGAGTATCGATAAGCCCGCCCCGAAGCTCGACCTGAACGCTATTATCGACGGGATAGCTTTATTCCGCGACGAGTTCAAGGCGGCGGGCGCGTCGAAACAGGTCTGGCTCGAAGTGTTTATCGTAGAAGGGATTAATACTACGCCGGAGGAAATCTCCGCGCTGAAACATGCAATAGATAAAATACGCCCCGACCGCGTCCAGTTGAATTCGCTCGACCGCCCCGGGACCGATTTGTCGCTGAAAGCCCCATCGATGAAATTGATGGAGCGCGTGCGGGACGAACTCGATCCCGGCGGGGGGAAGTGGCCGGTCGAGATTGTGATGAAATATAAAAGCCGCGGCGAGATCGCGTCCTACCTCAGCTCGAAGGAAGATTCTATTGTCGAGGCCATATCGCGGAGGCCGCTGACGGCGCGCGATATTCACGAGGTTACGGGACTGCATATCCATGAACTGGAGAAATACCTCGACGTGCTTGTCCACGATCAGAAGGTCAGGCCGGTAATCGGCGACCGCGGGGTATTTTATCAAATCGTTTCGGGCGGTAAATAATGGATCCTATCCTTGACGGGCTGAACGAAAAACAGCGCGAGGCGGTAGTCGCCTCGGACGGCTCCGTACTGGTGCTCGCGGGCGCGGGCTCCGGCAAGACGCGCGTCATCACGAACCGTTTCGCGTACCTCATTCGCGAGAAAAACCTCAGAATGGAAAATATCCTCGCCGTGACGTTTACCAATAAGGCCGCCGGTGAGATGAAGGAACGTATCGCGCGGCTGACCGGGGAATCGACCGCCCATTCGTGGGTGCGGACTTTCCACGCTACCGGCCTCATGATTATCCGGCGTAACCCCGAGACTATCGGATATCCCCATAACTTCGTGATTTACGACGCGGACGATTCGAAGGACGTTGCGGGCTCCGTCATGCAGGACCTGCGTATCAACACGACCGTCTACAAGACCGGGCCGATCATGCACTCCATCTTCCGCGCGAAGGATAATATGATTACCCCCGACGAGTTCGAGAACGACGCCGCGACCGAGATCGACAAGATAACCGCGTCGGTATACCGCGAGTATGAGAAACGGCTCCGGGAGAACTTCGCGCTCGATTTTAACGACCTTCTCCTGATGCCGATCCGCATATTCCGCGAAAACCCACGCCTGTTGGAGTACTACCAGAATCTCTGGCGGTATATGATGATCGACGAATTCCAGGATACCAATATCGCGCAGTACCAGTTTATGAAGCTAGTCGTGTCCCGCGATAAGCACATCTGTGTGGTCGGGGACGACGACCAGTCGATCTACGGCTGGCGCGGCGCGAATATCGAGAATATCTATAAATTCAAACGCGACTACGAACCGGCGGTCGTCCCGCTCGAGCAGAACTACCGTTCGACCCAGCTTATCCTCGACGCGGCGAACAATGTGGTCAACAAGATTCCCGGCAGGATGGAGAAGCGGCTCTGGACGGCGCGGAGCGGCGGAGACAGGATCGGGCTGATCGAGACGATGCGCGAGACCGACGAAGCGAGGGTGATCGCCGGCACGATCCGCGATCTATCCGCGAAACATGGGTATGACAAAATCGCGGTATTTTACCGCACCAATTCGCAGTCCCGCGTTCTGGAAGAAGCGATGCTCCGCGCGAATATCCCGTACCAGATATTCGGCGGGCAGAAGTTTTACGAGCGCAAGGAGATCAAGGATGTGATCGCCTATATCCGCCTGATTATCAACCCGTTCGACCGTCAGGCGTTCGAGCGGATCGTGAATATTCCCGCGCGCGGGGTGGGGAATGTCGGCAAGCAGAAGCTGATCTCCTACGCCAAGGAAACGGGTATCTCGTATGTCGAGGCGCTGACGAAGGCCGGCGAGGTCTCCGGTATCCAGCGCGAATCGGTGCGGAAGCTCGACGATCTGGGGCAGGTGCTTTTCGAGCTGAACCAGTCGCTCGAACAGATCACCCCGACGAATTTTGTGAAGATACTGATCGAGTCGGTCGATTACAAAAAATACATCCGGGAGTTCGACGAGACCGGCGCGGAGCGTTGGGAGAACGTCGAGGAATTGGTCAACTCGGTGAAGGAATTGGAGGTCAGCGGGGAAGGCAGTACGATTGTCGATTTTATCAACAGTATTACCCTCCACGCGGAGATCGACGACCTGAAGGAAGAGAACGAGCGCGAGACCGTGTCGCTGATGACTATCCACAACGCGAAGGGGCTGGAATTCCCGGTGGTGTTCATCTCCGGGGTGAACGACGGCCTGATCCCGCATTCCAACTCCCGCCATTCGCCGGAGCAGATGGAGGAGGAGCGCAGGCTGTTCTATGTCGCGGTCACGCGCGCGAAGGATAAGCTGTATATGTCGCTTTCCGGGTCGCGGATAGTGTACGGCGAAATTATCCCCACCAAGCCGTCGGTGTTCCTTCTGGATATCCCGTCGGAATTGTTCGACCCGATACAGACCCACTCGATGTACGATACGCGGAAGCCGTCCTCGGGGAAAGGGGTGGGCAAGTTCACCAACCGTACCGTAACCCCGAAGCCCGTTCCGGCGGAAGAGCCCGCGTACACCTACGAGGGCAAGATCGGGGGCGCGGAGAAGGGGGAGTCCGTCGGCGGGATGGACGAACTGAAATCCGGCGACCGGGTGCGTCACCCCATGCTCGGGGCGGGCACCGTCAAGTCGGTATCCGCGAAGCTCATGCAGATAGAATTCGATAACTGGGGCCTGCGCGCGATGGGCGGCAACTTCCTTTCCAGCCTCCGTAAAATATAACCCCCTCAATACTTCCATTGCTTGAGAATAACTTAAAAACAGTATAAAATATTCCACTTCACAATCGGAGAAAACCATGATAAAGACCCGTTTCGCCCCGTCGCCCACAGGTCACCTGCATATCGGGAATATCCGCACGGCGCTTTTCGCATACCTGTACGCGCGGCATACCGGCGGAAAGTTCATACTGAGGATAGAGGATACCGACGTCGAGCGTTCCCATGAGGATTTCACGGTCGCGCTGATGGAAGATATGCGATGGCTGGGGCTGGAATGGGACGAAGGCCCCGAGGCGGGCGGCGGGAACGGTCCCTACCGCCAAAGCGAACGTCTCGCGATATACAAGGAGTACGCGGAGAAACTCGTGAGCGAGGAGCGCGCGTACTACTGCTACTGTTCCGAGGAGGAGATCGAGGAGCGGAAGGCCAAGCTCGAAGCGGAGGGAAAACCCCCTCACTACGACGGGAAATGCCGCCATTTATCCGCGACCGAGCGGAAGGCTCTCGAATCCGAGGGGCGTGTCCCGGTCATCCGTTTCTGGTCTTACGAGGAGGATTTCGAGTTCGACGACGTCGTCAAGGGTAACGTCAAGTTTCCCAAGGGCATGGTCGGCGATTTCGTGATTCTCCGTTCCAACGGACTCCCGCTCTATAACTTCGCAGTGGTGATCGACGATATGCTGATGGAAGTCAGTCATGTCCTCCGCGCCGACGAGCATCTCTCGAATACGGTGCGCCAGTTGATGATATACAAGGCGTACGGCGCGAAACCGCCGGTGTTCGCGCATATGGCGCTCGTGCTCGGCCCCGATAAGAAGAAGCTCTCCAAGCGTCACGGCGCGACGAGTGTGGACGAGTTCCGCAAGATGGGGTATCTCCCTGAGTCGCTCCTGAACTACCTCGCGCTTCTGGGATGGTCGAGCCCCGACGGGCGTGAAATCCTCTCGAAGGACGAACTGGTCAGACTGTTCGACCTCGACCGGCTTTCTACCAGTCCCGCGATATTCGACCCGGTTAAGCTCGACTGGATCGCCAAGCACGACGTGATTAATTCCGATATCGAACGTATCTTCGATCTCGCGCTTCCGTATATTATGGAGACCGGATTGATCGACGACGCGTACCTATCCGATACGAAGAACCGCGATTTCCTGAAGGGAGTCGTCCAACTGACGCGCGGGTATTGTTCGCGCCTCTCGCAGATCAAGGAGCATATCGATTATTTCCTCAACGACGATTTTGAGATACATCCCGAAGCGATGGCATTCCTGAAGAAGGACACTTCCGCGCCCGTCATCAACGCGTTCCGGGAACTGATCCTGAAGGAGACCGGCGATGTCGGCGAGGAACAGTTTGTAAAGATCGCGGACGAGATTTCCCGCAGGACGGGGGTGAAGGGTAAGAACCTGTTCATGCCCCTCCGGGCGGCGCTGACCGGACGTCCCCACGGCCCGGAAATATATTTCCTGATACCCGTAATAGGCTCCGAACGCACCGTCAAACGGCTCGACCGTGCCTTAGGGCTGATCGGATAATCCGATGAAACGTCTGGCTGTCGCGCTCCTCGTTCTATTTGCCGTGTCCGCCGGGGGATACGGCGCGGTATTCGCCGACAGGAATATCCTGTATAACCCGTTCGAAACCGGCACGAATTTCAGCCGAGTCTATTTCACGCAGGTGTGGGGCTGGGGCGAGTTCAGCCGTTATGTCGTCCAGTCGGACGGATTGCATTTCTGGGACGCGAAGATCGGCGCATACGGCGAGTTTCTGCGGATCGGCGACCTTTTCAGCATCGTGGTCGGGGGCGACCTCGAGCTGATATCGTCGTCGAACAGTACGATATTTTTCGAGCCGCGCGCGTTTTTCTGGCAGGAAGAGTTCCTGCTGTTCCTCAAGCTCGACAATCATACGTTCGGGCTGGGGTACTACCACCGCTGTAAGCACGATGTGGATAACCTGAACCAATTCATCCGCACGGGGATGTATCTCGCGCGGGTATCGATCTATGACAGCATCACCCTGCGATGGAGCATGGAACCCCCCGTGATCGGCTGGGGGGGCGGGCTGTCCAGTTCGGTGAAGCCGTTCGTGAGGAATCATTTTTTCGTGCTGACAAGCGACCTGACGAGCACGAATTATTATCCGTCGGACGTGCGCCTGACGAATCTGATCGACGCGTTGGAATTCGGCGCGTATATCAAAATGCTGGAATGGCAGGGGATATGTTTTTATCTTTATCCCCGCGTGATGATAAATTTCTACAATGACGACGGGAGAATTACCGCGCCCGTCGATTGGTTTTTCGAGGGGGGCTTCCGCTTCGGCGGGGATGTAGCCTCGCTGAGCGTGCTGTTCCGGTACGAGCACTTTTTCGACGCCGGGATCGAGCATTATCGTGTCAGCGGCGACTACTGGATGATCGGATTAAAAGTGGAATAACGATAAAGGAAGCAGCATGGGAGCATTATACGAACGGGTGACCGAGCTGAAAAAGACATTCGAGCATGACTGGAGGTATCTTTGAGATCGAAAAACGGGTCTCGGAGATCGAAAGTATCCGCGTCCAACTGACCGACGAAAAAGTCTGGAGCGACCATAAACTCTCGTCCAAGCTGAATTCGAACCTGTCCATGCTGGAACGGGAGATCGAGGCGTGGAAAGTCATGCGGAAGGATATCGAAGACCTGCAGGGGCTTGCGGAGTTGACCGAGTCCGAGGGTGACGAGGCCATGATCGACGAGCTCCAGCGCAATTTCGAATCCCTGACAGCGAAACTATCCCGGCTCGAGATAGAGATGATTTTCTCCGGGGAGAACGATACCCATGACGCGTTCCTGAATATCCATCCGGGCGCGGGGGGAACCGAATCCCAGGACTGGGGAGACATGCTCCTTCGGATGTATCTCCGGTGGGCGGAAATCAGCGGCTTCAAGGCGGAACTGGTCGATTACGAACCGGGCGACGTCGCCGGGCTGAAGGACGCTACCATCTATGTTCGGGGTACTTACGCCTACGGCTACCTTCAGGCGGAGAACGGGATTCACCGTCTCGTGCGTCTTTCGCCGTTCAACGCGAACAATAAACGCCAGACGTCGTTCTGCGCGATCAGTATTATTCCCGAAGTCGACGACGAGATAAAAGTAGACATTAAGGACGACGATATCCGTATCGATACATTCCGTGCGAGCGGCGCGGGCGGCCAGCATGTCAATAAAACCAGCTCCGCGATACGGATCACGCACTTCCCGACCGGGATAGTCGTGACCTGCCAGAACGAACGTTCCCAGCACCAGAATAAAGACCTCGCGATGCGCGTACTGCGCGCGCGTATCTATAAGTACGAAGAGGAGAAGCGCGACCGCGAGGATGCGGCGAAGATGCCGGAGCGCAAGTCCATCGAATGGGGCAACCAGATACGGAGTTACGTATTCCAGCCGTACACGATGGTGAAAGACCATCGTACAGACATCGAGAAGGGAAATATTCAGGCGGTAATGGACGGTGAAATAGAAGATTTTATTATCGGCTACCTGAAAATGACTAAAATGAAAACATCCAAATAAGGCGGAAAATATGAAAGGTGTCATAGTCGCGGCGGGCTACGGTACGCGTTTTTTACCGGCGACCAAATCCGTACCTAAGGAAATGCTCCCGATGTTCACGAAGCCCCTCATCGACTTCATCCTCGACGAGTTCGAGGAAGCGGGTATCAGGGACGTCGTGATTATTACAAGCCGCCGCAAGAAGGCTCTCGACGATTATCTCGACCGCGAGGTGGAACTCGAGACCGAGCTTGAGAAGGCCGGGAAGGACGTATGGGTCAAGGCGATACAGCCCCGCAATATGAATTTCACGTTTATCCGCCAGCAGAGAATGCGCGGCACAGGCCACGCCCTACTTATCACGCATCCTGTTATCGGGGACGACCCGTTCGTGGTGGCGTATCCCGACGATATCGTGCTGGGCACGCCGGGGGTGACGAAATCGCTGATCGATCTTTATAACAAGACCGGGAAATCTGTGCTCGCCGTCCGCGAGGAGTATATCGACGTTACCCGGTACGGGGTGATTGCCGCCGATAAAATAGACGGTCTGCTTCACGTGCGGAAGATTGTCGAGAAGCCCAAGAAGGAGGACGCGCCCGGCAACCTCGTCTCCATAGGGCGTTACCTTTTCTCGGCGGAATTCCTGCCCCTGCTGGAGAAGTACTACGCGGAGTTCACCGGGACGGGAGAATTTTTTCATATCGACACCATCCTTCAATTAGCTGGCGAGGATAAAGTGCTCGCGCACCCGGTGCAGGGGATGATGCTCGATACGGGCGAGCCGTACTCGTATTTCCGTTCGATGCTGGAATATGCGTGGACGATGGAAGAACCGCGCAGGATTCTCAAGGAATTTTATAATGAGAAATACCGTTAAAATGCTAGCGAAAAAGTTCGATAAAGTTTACAATAATTAAAGTTTGAAATCGGAGTTAAGATGAACTGGAAAGAATTTTACGGCCTCGCGCTGAACGGCATCGTATTCAGCGACGGCGCGATGGGAACGCTTTTACAGCAGATCGGGCTCACGTCCGACGAATGCCCCGAGATATGGAATGTCACGCACGCCGAGGATATCTACGCTATCCATAAGCAGTATGTCGAATCCGGCTCCATGATGCTGACAACGAACACATTCGGGGGAAACCGTCTCAAGCTGTCGAATTATAAATCCGCGGATCGCCTGAAGGAACTGAACGAGGCGGGAGTTCGTAACGCTAAACGCGCCGCGAACGGGAAGGCGATAGTCGCCGCATCGGTAGGCCCGACCGGGAAATTTATCGAGCCGCTCGGCGAATTATCATTCGACGAAATGGTCGAGATATACAAGGAACAGATAGAAGTGCTCGCGAACGCGGGCGCGGATGCGATCGATTTCGAGACGCATGTCGACCTATTGGAACTCAAAGCCGCGATGATCGCATGCCGCGAGATATGCGACCTCCCGATGATCGCGAATATGACGTTCGACGCGGAGGGGCGCACGGTTACCGGGACACCGCCCGAAGCGGCATTCGCGATGATGGAAGCGCTCGGCGCGGCGGTTATCGGTACGAATTGCAGTACCGGGCCCGACAAGATGGCGGAAATTATCGCACGCACGCGCGGGCTTTTCGATATCCCGATGATCGCGCAGGCGAACGCCGGGATGCCGCATATCCACGAGGGAAAGACCGTTTTCGACGAGACGCCGGATTCCTTCTCGGGCAAAGCGGTCAAGATGATCGACCTCAAGGATATCGGCGGTGCGAACATTATCGGCGGATGCTGCGGGACATCCCCGGAGCATATCGCGCGTATGATCGAGGAGATGAATTATACCGGGGTCAATGTGATCGGCGGATGCTGCGGCACCACGCCCGCGCATATCGCGCAGTTGATCGAATCCTCGAAGGGAACGAAGATCAACCGCCGAGATATTGTCCGCAGGAATTTTTTAAAGATTTCATCGCGCTACCGGATAGTCCTGATGAACCATGACGAGCCGTTTGTCGTGATCGGCGAAAGGTTGAACCCCACCGCACGTAAGAAGCTCGCGGAGGATATCAGCAGCGGCGATTTCAGCATGTTTAAGGACGAGGCGCTTGCCCAGGAACTCGCGGGAGCGGCGATTCTCGATATGAATATGGGGATTCCCGGGGCGGACGAACCCGCGCTGATTAAAAAGGGCGTCGAGATACTTTCGAATACAGTACAGGCTCCGTTCGCGATAGATACGTCCAATCCCGAAGCCGCGAGGATCGGGATGCGGCTTTACCCGGGCAAACCGTTGCTGAACTCCATCAGCGCCGAGGCAGATCGTCTCGAACTCCTCAAGGATATAAAAAAGTACGGCGCGGCTTTTATCGCGCTCCCGATCGACGAGAACGGGATACCCGAGACCAGCGAGGGAAGAATCAAACTGATGCGGAAGATTATCGGCGAGGCGGAACGTCTCGGTATCGATAAGAAAAACATCATCGGAGACCCCCTTGTCCTGACTGTGAGCGCGCAGCAGGCGGGCGCGAAGGTCACGCTCGAAACGATCCGCCGCTATAAGACCGAACTCGGCATTTATTCCTCGATGGGGCTATCGAACATATCGTTCGGCCTGCCCGCGCGTGGAAATGTCAACCGGGCGTTCCTCAATATGGCGATCTCCGAGGGGCTGACCTCGGCGATTATGAACCCGTTGGATGCCGACCTGATGGGGCTCGTACGCGCGTCGGACGTCCTCCTAGCGAAGGATGCGAACTCCAAAGAATATATCCGTGCATACTCGGAGACCGATAAACCGGGCGCGCCGCAGATGAAAACGGACGCGAAGCCGGAGAGCGCTCCCGCGACTATAGGCGAAAAGATGTACGACGCGATACTGAAAGGCAACAAGGGCGGGATACTCCCGCTGATCGAGCAGGCGCTCGCTGAGAAAATGTCCGCGATCGAGATACTTGATAATCACCTGATAGCGGCGATCAATAAAGTCGGCGAACTGTACGAGAAACGTTTCTACTTTTTACCCCAGTTGATGATGTCCGCCGAGGCGATGAAGGCGGCGTTCGTAAGGCTCGAACCGCTGTTGAAGGCGGAGTCGCAGGAACCGAAGGGCACAATCGTGATCGCGACGGTGAAGGGGGATGTGCACGATATCGGTAAAAACATAGTGATCATCATGCTCCAGAATAAAGGGTTTCAGGTGATCGACTTAGGTAAGGATATCGCGAACGATGAGATAGTGCGGAAGGCGAAAGAGGTGGAGGCGGATATCGTAGGCCTTTCCGCGTTGATGACGACTACTATGCCGCGGATGGAGGAGTTTATGAAACTCGCGTCGGGCGAGAAGTTCCGTGTCATGGTAGGAGGGGCGGCGGTCACTCCGGGATATGCCGGTGAGATAGGGGCATACTATGCCGCCGACGCGGTCAATGCGGTAAAACTGGCCGAAAAAATGATGGGATGACGGGATGTTCCACCTGGTAAAAAAGTATTCCAACAGGAAAATGTACGATACGTGCGGCAAGAAATTCATCAAGCTCGAGGAACTGATACAGTTTATTCTCGACCATGATGAAATAAGAATTGTCGATAGCGATACGAATGTCGATATCACGGGGCTTGAGGTATCGAAGGCCATCGTGCGCTATATGAACGACGGCAACGCGGTTCCGGAAAGTTTGACGCTCCTTTTACGGGATATTTCCGAGCGGCGCAACGAACAGCCCCCCGTACCCCGCGGAAAGTTCGGGAAGTACGAACAATCCGCCGAGTCCGATAACGAGGTTCTTTCCTACGTACCCGCCGAGATCCGTCTGCTGAATAAGTCGATGGAATATCTCCACGGCGCGATCCATATCCTCAAGGACGAAAATCCCTATAACGCGAAACTGCACGACGAGCTTTATGTGACATTCAAGGAGTTCGACCGGAAACTGACCGAATTAAAAAAGCGGTACAGAATCAGCTAATTCCTTTTTCTGCCGATAATCAAACAGATTAAACCGGGAGAGGAATATGCTGAGAAATATCCTTTTTTTTGGCATGATAGGGCTTTTTATCCTGATGGTGCAGTTCTTTAAAATCACCGACGTCCGCGGCGTAAGCTGGGGAATGAATCCCTACGAGATTAAAAAAGCCGAAAAAGCGCAGTTTATCCCATACTTCGTCCAGAACTTCGACTATTTTTCATCGACGAATTACTTCGACGGAAAAGAGCGGATCGCGTTTATGGACAATTTGTACGGCTACGATATTCTGGTTACCTACGCGTTCGAGAGCAATCAGTTGACATCCCTTGTCTACCAGATCACCAATGTTTACCATCATGACGAAGTGCTCGATCATTTCCGGATCGTCAAGGAAAAACTACAGAAGGATTACGGCGAACCGGACAGTGTTATCGGTAACGAGATCATGCACTGGAAAACCCTCAATCTCGAGGTAACCCTGCTCTATGTCGATACGTTCAACCGCAGTACGATTATGATTAAATTCGCGCCGCCGTCGGATGAAACACTAGCCGAGAAATACCAGAAAGCCGCGTTGGAATATCCCACCAATCAGGCGAAATTATTCATCGATACCCCTTCGGACATGGGCGCATTATAGCCTATGACTATCCGGCAGTCTGAAGAAAAAGATATCCCGCGTCTTATCGAGCTCTCCTTTTTGTTCGACTACTCGCCGTTCACCATCGATAAAAAATTCAGGGCGTTGTCGCCCGATTTTTACCCGACCTTCGCGGACGATATGATCCGTAAAAAGTCGTCCGTCAATATTGTCGCCGAGGGCGACGAGGGAATTATCGGGTATATTACAGTCGGGATGAACGAAGCGCTGTCGAAGGCAATCGGGAAAAAAATCGGGAATATTTATCTGCTTTCAGTCGAACCGACATACCGGGATAAGGGAATCGGGCGATTCCTGGTGGAGAAGGGGTGCGGCGTACTTTACACTTACGGCGCGGACCTTGTTACCGTCGGTACAGACCTGTACAATATTCCCGCTATCCACGTGTACGAGTCCAACGGTTTCAGGAGCGCGATGTTCTGGCATATTTACCGCTATTATCCCGATACTCCGCGCGATCCCACCCTCGTATCGGATAAAATCGATTTAATCAGTATGCACGGCCTGAACCAGTACCTCCCGTACCTTGAGCGTCCGGTGTCGTTGCTCCGCGACAGAAAGATTTCGCAGGAACGCCTGATGGGGTATATCTCCGAACAGTTCCTCAAGAAATCGATAGGGGAGAACGAGACAGTTCTCGAGTACCGCGATAACGGGCGTTCGATGGGAATGATTCATCTCAGTATCGATAAACTATCGATGAGCACCCTGAATGTGAGTACTCCCGTGTATAAGATAGCCGACCTGATTGTGATGGACGAGAATACCGGCATGGAAATCGGTGAAAAGTTACTGGAGGATATTCAGAACCGGATGGGGGAATACCTGATGTTGGAAATGTGGGTGGAGCCGTCGCAGACCCGGTTGATCGAATCGCTTGAAAAGACGGGATTCCACCTTTGTTACTCCGGCGTCAGCCTGCATCGATGGAAACGGGAATCCTTATAAGGGAAGTTCTAACAACTCTCCCAGAGATAACAAAATCACCTGTTCTTTCTTTCCCCCTCCGGCAAGTCCTTCGGGGACAGGCTGCGAACCCAGAAAGATGATATGATAAAAGACCGGTGAGAAAATCCTTTTCTAATTCTGAATAATCAAATTGAGATAGAAAAGGAGTAGATAGGTTATAGGTTGGCCGCTTTCTTAGGGCAAATGACCCTGACAG
>JABLXV010000030.1 GCA_013177895.1 Brevinematales bacterium
TGCAGGAAATTCTTAACCCCGTCGAACGCGTTATACCAGTCCCCGGAGCGGTACTTCAGGATAACGAAGTCGAACGGCCATAGCAGTACGGGTAATAGAATGAATAGCGACAATAAAACTCGTTTCATGCGCGCTCCGGGAGTATTATAGCATGGTTTCCCCGTTTTTAAAAATATACGGTTTATAGTTGAAAGTCAAGCGGTTTTATTTTAAAGTATATCAGTTGACCGGAATGATGAAAATATATTTTGGCGGGTAAATAAAATTTCATGTTTGAGCGGAAATTCCGGTATTATGTATAGATTGCATCTATTGCGCGGGGAAATATCCCGTGTATTCGGGACGGTTTTTCCCGGCGGGAACGGATGTTAATAATAAATTGGGAATCTAAAATATATCAGTTAATATATTTGAAAGTTAAGGTTTTCCATGTTAACCTATTTAAATAGTAGTCATTAAACTGATTGGAGGTTGTGATGTTAAGAAGAGTTTTTGCGGTTTCCGGGGTAATCATGGTGTCGTTTTTCCTTTCGTTCTGCGCCGGGGTAATTGAGGCTCCCGCGGACGATATGCCGTCCGGGATATGGATGACCGTGCCGTCCTCGCTGGATGACGGGGGAACTGCGATGAGTCCTACGTCAGCGGCTTCTAATAATTCCAATGAAGGGCCGGCATATGAGCATATTAAATCTTATGTACGCGCCGCGAAGATTCTGTGCGCATACGGCGACCAGATAGTTGCCGCCCTGCGCGCGAACTGGACGTATATGCAGAATCATAAGGGCACGCTTGTTGCGATTAACTCTAATGCATGGGTATTTATGAACGATCAGGTTGGCGGCGGGTATTACCTCTATTACGGTACCAATGCCGCGGAGACTAATATCTATTTCGACTGGACGGGTACGGCGGGGGCATACAAGGGTAAATTAGTATTATTCCTCGACGGGACGAACGATGTCCCGATTCAGGCAGTCGGGTTCTATGACCAGACGCTCGCGGATCGCCAGTTGGAGATTTACGCGAAGTACGACGGTACCGGCGTATGGTATATCACCAACGTCTATGTCAAACTGACGGAGTTATCGCCCGGCGAGATTAAGGTGCAGGCGATGGCCGAATACGACAGGCCATACCCGATGGCGTGGCAGTTACAGGGCTACGGTAAGACCGACAGTGACGGCGGCGCGATTGCTTACGCAACGGGAATCACCAATATTGATACGACGGAGTACTTCGGTACGAACTATATCTATAGCGAGTATTTTAATTCGTTCGGCTATACTACATGGAAACAGGGTGTGTGCGATCTGTACTATACGAATACCGGGACATTGTATTCAAATAGTTTTGTCGATCCTAATGAAAGTTATACCAATGGTACTAAACCCGCGAGCATCGAAGGTATTATTACCAATATCGCGCGTTTGGCGGATAGCGATTATCCCGTCCTGAACTTACCTTAGAATATCGATTAATCTCTATAACGGGGCTGCTTTCGGGCGGCCCCGTTTTTTAAGGGCGGTTCCAAAAACTATTGATATTTATAACAATAGTATTTATAATTCTTTATAACACGCCCAATGGTCACTTCCTTGTCCTCTTTTCCTTTATAATTTGGTGGAAAAGAGGGTTATTAGAAGTGACCTTAATAAGATGTAAGGTAGGGGTCATCTTAGGACAGCCCCGTTTTAAAAGTAATATTTAGGAAAACAATGTGAAGGGCGTATAGGTAAACATTTGAATAACGCATATCCCTGTCACTGCGAGCGGCCGGAGGGAGTGACGCAGTCAGTCTAACTCATACGCTGAAAAGGATGCGGATTTCTTCGTTAATTCCGCGGATCAACTCGGAATGTTAATCCCTGTTTTCAACATGCCTTTTAAAGAAGTCCTTTTTATTGATAATTCCCCCGTTTTCGGCTAAAATATCCCATCGCTTTATCCGGGAAACGCTATGCAGGAATATTCGAAAAAACTTCGTCCGCCGCTCGATGTATGGAAGGAATCGCTTCTCAAGGTAAAATTCAATATTTGCAGGCTGGACTGCGAACGCTTCTGGAAATCCGCTCCCGGTAAAACACATGCTTCGAATAAAAGTGAGATGCCTGTATCGGGCGACGTCGGGATACTGACGGGATTCGAACGGGAGTTCTACCTGCGGCAGACATACGGTAAAGGTAAAATAGGCTGGATGAAGCGGCGGCGTTTCGAATCGGACTTCAAGCGCCACCGACGGAAGTATCCGCCCTTAATCAAAATTGAAAGTCTTCAGATAGATAACCTTAACCCCGCCGCGCCGGGGAATTCCCTCGATAAGACGCTGATACCGGGATATTTCCGCGAACTGAAGACGCCGGACGGCGCATACTTTATCAACCTCTTCGGCGCGCCGGTCGAACCGGTTACCCCGCTTCTGCAGGAGATTGTCAACGAGCTCAAGCGTCTCACCGACAGCCTCGACCCGTCGGGAGAGAAACGCGAGCGGCTGACGCTTTACCTGCAGGATACGAAATGGCTCGGGGAGATCGCGCAATTTCTGAGAAAAATATATGCATACGCGGAGCAGAACCGTTTCGCGCACCTGAAGTCCGGCCACCTCGTGGCTTTCATGTGCGGCGCGCGGATATTCGCCGAAGACCTGCTCGCCGAGCTTCGCGAGATGGGGTTCGCGGCGGTCAGCGTGCAATCACCCTTGCCGCTGTACACCCTCGTGGACACGTTCGCGAAACGCGCCGGGGACATTCTGAACGATCTCCTGATCGACCTAGTCATGCCGCTGGCCGAGGGAGCGGGATGGAAGGTGTCGGTCGAGAAGGGGCGGACGGTGTTCGACGAGCCGGAAACGATAGAACGCGGGTTTTTCTCGTCGGTCGTGGATTTTTTCCTGCGCCTTCTCGGCAGGGATAAAGATAAAGAAACCAAGCCCGCGTCGAACATACCGGATTCTAAAAAAGACGCGCCGGTAAATATCCCGTCCCAGCCGCGGGTTCAGGTGATCGAGAGCGGGCTTTTTTCCGACCTCGCGGGAATGCTCGGTAAATTCGCGGAGGAGCTTCACGGCGACCTCGCGCCGGAGGAGAACGAGAAAGGGGAAGTAACCGATTATCATGCGATGTTCGACCAGATGGACATTCCCGCGGCCGAACGCAAGATCGAGCTCAGCACGCATATTCTGCGCGGACGGATGCCCGGCGTCGATCCTCTCGACCCTCATTATAAAGACCAGATCATCGTACAATCGACCTATTGGCTATACGACCGGATCAACGATCTCCTCGCGCCGTACCATATCGGGAGCGAAGGTATCCCGATCGACGATGCGCGGCGTTTTTCCGATGCGGTGCGCGACCTTTTCCTGACCCCGCGTCACGAGTTGAACGAAGCCCTGCAGTACGGGAACTTTCCGCAGTTCCGCATCAATATACGCCGACTGTTCTCCTCGAACACCCAGCACGATAAATACTTCGGCATCATCAAACAAGTATCCGACCAGTTGAATAAAGCGCGCGATTATCTCCTGAGCGAGGAGAAAAAGAATGCATCTCATAAAAATAGCAAATCCTGACATCGGCATCATCGTAAGTATTGACGACGGCCGGATTACCCGAATCGAGACCGGCGCCGGGGGTTTTCCCGACGAGTACGGCCCGGCGGTCGAAACGGTCTACAGGCAGTTCAGGGATTACCTCGACCGGAAAAACTTCGCCTTCGACCTGGTATACGACGAACGCGGGCTGACCGGATTTCAAAAAACGGTCTACCGCGAACTTGAGAAAATTCCAGCCGGGCAAACGGTGACCTATTCCGGGCTGGCCGAACGTATCGGCGGAAAGAACCGCGCCCGGGCTGTCGCGCGCGCTCTCGCGGCAAACCCGTTCCCGGTAGCGGTGCCGTGCCATCGGGTCGTCGGCATACGCGGGCTCGGAGGATACTCCGGAGGGTTCGAGACAGTCCGCGACCCGGTCAGGGGGTTGGTCTATAAGGTGCGCCTGCTTCGCCATGAAGGGGTGGAACTCCCCGGATTTTCGGCCTACGCCCGGTGAGCGGCGAACTTTATACCGGGCTGAATCAGTTCCTTCAGGATCGTTACGGCGAACGGGTGTACCGGGTATCGGTGGACGCGGGGTTCACATGCCCGAACCGCGACGGGACGAAGGGCAGTGGCGGATGCGTTTACTGCAACGAGTCCGGGTCGAGGGCGGGGTATGCCGTGCCGGAAATCCCTGTCGCGGAACAGCTCCGCCGGGGGAAGGAAATTATCGCCCGGATGTACGGCGCCCGGAAATTCATCGCATACTTCCAGCCCTATACGAACACCTACGGCGTACCGCTCGAAACTCTCGAACATCTCTATAGAAGCGCGCTCTCGGAACCGGATATCGCGGGTATCGCGATAGGGACCCGTCCCGATGCGGTCAGCCCCGCGATCATCGATCTCCTCGCGGATATCGCGCGTGAACGGCTTGTTATCCTCGAGTACGGCGCGCAGTCGATGCGCGACGATGTGCTGGAACGGATCAACCGGCGGCATACTGTCGCGGACACGGAGGCGGCGTTCGGGATATCGCGCGGAAAGGGAATCCACCTCGCGGCGCACCTGATATTCGGCCTGCCGGGCGAAACAGCCGCCGATATGCTTGCGGGCGCGATGCGGCTAGTCGAACTGGGCGCGGACGGGTTTAAATTCCACCACCTTTATATCGAGAAAAATACCCGCGCGGAACTGATGTATACCGCGGGAGAGATGGCTGTGCAAAGCAGGGACGAGTATGTCGAAATCCTATGCGCGGTGATCGGGCGTCTGCCGGAACGGATAGTCCTGCACCGGTTGTTCGGGCAATGCGCCCCGGAGACTCTGGCCGCCCCTGAGTGGACGCTCGACAAGAATGGAAACCTCGACACTCTGCGGAAGGTTCTACGGGAACGCGGTATCCGCCAGGGAATAAACGCCTAGAGATATACCACCGCGATATCCATGAAAATCGCCACCATCCCGTGGAGAAGCATCGCATACCAGAACGTGCGGGTCTCGAGCGAGAGGATGCTCAGGAAAATCCCCGCGACAAACGAACCGATGACCTCGGGAAGGGGCTTGCCGTAGTGCATCAGCACGAACGGGAGCAAGCCGATCAGGATCGCGCCAGGCCTGCCGAACTTCTCCTCATAGGGAAAGACCATGAAGGAGTGATAGAAAAATTCCCATCCGATGAAGTAGCTGAAATAGGCGAGCTCGAAGATGACGAAGACGCGGATATTGGTCGCGGCGTATTTCGCGAACGGGTAATATTGCTTGAAGTCGGGGAACAGCTTGACCGCGATGGTGATTACGACCGCCATCAGGACGAACGCCCCCAAGAGGAGCGGGATACCGATCTTCGGTTTATTGAACGTGAGGCCGAATTTTTTAAATACGTTCTTTCCCTCGATAATCAGCCCGCCGATAAACGGGATCAGGAACAGATACGCGAAGGAAGAGATAAACCACATCATGTAACGCCAGTAATCGGATTCACCCGGGCTCATGGGAGTGACGCCGAAAATATTTTTCAGCAGAAAAGAATGGGCGTTCTCATCAAACGAAAGAAACTTATAGATGATGATAGCGAGAACAGCGATGGTTAAATATAGGAGTTCTTTTGTCAGATAGGGTTTAATGAATGATAGTTTAGAAATGAGTTTTTTCATATACCGCTCCATTGAGAAAGTATATAATTATAAAACAATTATGTATTCTTGTAAACTAAAATATTTGCGGAATTAAAGATATATTATTTGACAATAACCGAATTTAAAATTACAATAAGCCGACTATTTGTTTTTCAAAACCGTTCCGTTTGTGCGCGTCTTGATACAGCATCTTTGCGCCGGTCTTTGAATGGAAATTTGGGGGCAGTTTTTAAAATTGAAAGTTTACTACTTCTATTCATAGTATGGAGGATGAAATGGCGAGAGTCCTAATCATTGAGGAAGATAAGAACTCCGCGATGGCGATCAAGGACAGTCTGGAATTCGAAGGATTTGAGGCTATCATATCCCTGACCGGAAAAGACGGATTAACCCGTTCCCTGAACGAAACCTACGATCTGATCCTGATGGAGATTCTGCTGCCTGAAATCGACGGGTATGAGGTGATTCGAGAACTGCGGAAGGTAAAGAAGGATATCCCGGTGATTGTCCTATCCGCGAAGAACAACGATGAGGACAAAGTGTTCGCGCTGAATCTCGGCGCGGACGATTATGTCACCAAGCCGTTTTCCATGATGGAACTGATCGCGCGTATCCGTGCCCAGCTCAGAAGGGTCAACCTTCTCAGGGGTTCCGCGGTGTCGCACGTCGGCCCGTATCCCGGATACGAACCGGTTACCATTAAAATCGGCAACTCATTGGTCTATCTGGATAAGATGGTCAGCAAGCTGAACGACGACGAATTCCCGCTGACCCCTAAGGAACTGGGAATCATTCGCCTGCTCTACAAGAACCGAGGGAAGGTAGTGGGGCGCGATATGATGATGAAGGAAATCTGGGGCGAAGAGGTCTATGTCACCGAACGGGTCATCGATACCAACGTCGTATCCATCCGCAAGAAGATCGGCGATACAGGAAGGCGCGCGAAGTATATTAAAACGGTTTTCGGCGTGGGTTATAAACTGATCGAAGGTTAATCATTTTATTTCATCGAGAGCATGGCTGAGGCGGCGAATATCGTACACGCTATGCTCTACGCTCATAAATCCCGTGTCTCCATCGAGGAAGACCCCGTAGGATAATAAGCCGGATTGCGGGTACTCCCGTTTCAGGCGGAATACTCCGTTCCTTTGAGCCGATACCAGTCTGTCCGGTACTTTGTACCATTGATACTTCCATATCTCATGCCGCAGATAGTACTTCAGCGTTTCATTCATGGCGACCGCGAGATAGAGCGGTATCCACTCGCTTTCCGGGGCGAAATTCCCGCCCGAAAGTACCGCCGCGCATGGCATCCCGTTAGCGGGAATATCCGCGCAGAGTATCATATCGGCGGAGCCGAGCGAGGCGGAAAAGCCCTTACTCATGCGGAACGCCGTGCGGTCCTCGACCGCGATTTTCACATTCGAGGTATACCCGTCGGGACTAAAATTATCTATCCCGCCGCCGAAATCGACGGGCTCGTAAAACAGCGCATCGTAACTTTTTCCCTTCTCCGCAAGTTCTATATTATCGACAGGTAATCCGCGCATCCGTCCCAGAAGGTACGGGGCGGCGACACCCACTGATTTGGGAGATAATACCCTGAATATCGCGGCGAGTGCGGGTAGTATCCCCGTATAGAACGCGATTCGCTCGAAGTCGGCGAATTCATGGAATGTGCGGATCAGGCGGGGGTGAAATTTGTTCGGGAGGCCGGGCGACGTCCCGACGGAAATCCCGTTCTTGATGAAGCGGGTAATCGTGCGATGATTATGCCCGAGCGGGATAGCGCCGAAGCCCATCTGGAAATCGATATATTTATTACCGTCGAGATCGTATAAATACGCGCCCTTCTGCTTATTGAGTACGAACGGGTATTGCGGGGTAAGGCCGGACTGTGAAAGTTTCGAGCATGCGGCGGCGGAGATAGGGGAATGATAAGCGGAAGGTTCTGGGAAATCGGACACGGATGCCTCCGTAAAATAGCGGTTAAAAAAAGCGCCGCGCAGGATTGCGCGACGCCGTATTTTTTCTGATCAACCTATCTTGCGTATTCGACCACACGGGTCTCGCGGATCACGGTGACTTTTATCTGTCCCGGGTACTTCATCGTACTCTCGATCTTTTTCGCGATATCCCGCGCGACAATCAGCGCGGTCTCGTCGTTAATCTGTTCGCTGTTCACGAAAATGCGTATCTCGCGGCCGGCCTGGATGGCGTAAGCCTTGTCCACACCGCCGATGGATGTCGCGATACTCTCCAATGTGTGAAGACGTTTGATGTAGTCCTCAAACGATTCGCGGCGCGCGCCGGGCCGTGACGCGGAAATAGCGTCGGCGGCGACGATCAGCGAGGCCTCGATAAACTTAGGCTCGGTCTCCCCGTGGTGCGCGGCAATCGCGTTAATCACACCCTCTTCGAGACCGTACTTGCGCAAGACCTCGGCGCCGACCAGAGCATGACTGCCCTCGCCGTTCGACTTGATGGACTTGCCGATATCGTGCAGGAGTCCCGCGATCTTCGCGTTATCGACATTACTGCCGATCTCGCCCGCGAGCATTCCGGCGATATTGGCGACTTCGATGGAATGATTGTAGATATTCTGCCCGTAGCTTGTGCGGAATCTCAAACGCCCGATATAGGGGTAAAGATCGCGCGGCAGGGTGACCTTGAGGTCGATACAAGCCTGTTTACCAAGCTCGACAATCTCCTGATTGATCTCCTGTTCTACTTTCTGAATCACTTCCTCGATGCGTCCCGGGTGGATACGTCCGTCCACAATCAGGCGCTCGAGAGCGATCTTAGCGACTTCACGCCGATACGGATCGAACGATGAAATCACCACGACTTCGGGAGTATCGTCGATAATCAGGTCGATGCCCGCTATCGATTCAAAAGCCCGAATGTTTCTTCCTTCTCTTCCTATGATGCGGCCCTTCATTTCGTCGTTGGGCAGTTGCACAGTGGTAATGGTCTTTTCGGCAGTTACTTCAGCCGCGTTTCTTTCGATCGCGGCAACAATGACTTCTCTGGCTTTGCTGTCGGCCTCGTCACGGGCGTCTTCTTCGATCTGCTTGATGAGCTTAATCGAATCCCGTTTGGCCTCTTCAACCATTTCTGTTAACAGCTGTTGTTTCGCCTCTTCAGCGGTCATCTGCGCTACCTTTTCCAGTTCACGGAGATGCCGTTCGTATGCTTTCTGGAGTTCCTGTGACTTTTTCTGGAACTCTTGCTGCAGTAAAGCAAAATCTTTTTCTTTCTTTTCGAGGCCTTCGTACTTCTTATCCAGAGAATCTTCTTTTTGGATCAGGCGTCGCTGTAATTGCTGGAGTTCCGTATTCCGTTCGTTGAACTCCCGTTCCAATTGCTTCCGTTCCTGTATGATGTTATCCTTAGCTTCGAATAACATCTCCTTTTTCTTAGCTTCAGCCTCTTTCTCAGCCTCAGCCAACACCTCTTTAAACTTTTCTTCTGCCGAATGCAACCGGAATTTCGCGTAAAATACCCGGATCACGTAACCGATTACCAAACCAATTACTAGAAGAGAAGGGTATAAAGCAATCTCCAATGGTGTCATAATGTTCCCCTTCAAAATTTTTAAAAGCTATACACCCTTAATTTTAAGGTAAAACAGGATATAGTCAAGTAATTGGGGGAATTATTTAACGGATTAGCGCCGTTGTGGAATTATAGTGAGCATATGGCGATATGAGTCGCGGTTCGTATCCGAAGTATACGCAGTATGGTAGCAATATGGATAATACGCCTATTATAACGAATAATATACATAATTGTAAATAAAATAATATTAATAAGGTATTGACTCACGAATAATAATCATTTAAAATAACGATGGAAATAAATGAAACGAGCGAACGCGGCGGGAGGCGGGATATGGGATAGGATAAGCCGGTAAGTTCTGTAGATAATGGGGCGGATAGGTAGTGTCGTCGGGGAGGGATGGATAGGAAATATGGAGGGTGAGGGTTATGGAGAAAATATTTTTTATATTTCTTTTTAATATAGTATTTTATTCTGTCTGCTTTACTCAAGAAGCAAACAGTAAAAAAAGTGAAATACAGGAATTTTTTGAACATGAGAATCCAGAATATAATAAAACTCATATTGAGAGTTTAACTATAGGAACAAATGCACAGGAGACAAAATGGCCTAAAGTATTATACTATAATACACCTTATTGTGGTGGATTATTAGGAACACCTACAATACCAATAAGCTTTTCAAGATTAGTTTATTCTCCTGATACAAAAGAACTGTATCTTGAGCCGAGTTTTTCTATTGGAGTAGGATATACATTTTTTACAGGTGAGTTTTATTTTACTGAAGATAATAAAATAAATATTAATCCATACTTTCTATTTGGTTTTTCATTAGATATTGGAGCAAGGAATGAAAGTGCAGAAAAGGCAACGGTATTTAGTGTAACTCCTGGAGCCTTTATTGGTTTCTCCTCTTTCTCTCTTTATGTCGGGTGTGAATTAATGTCAAGACAATGGGTTTTAGGAATTGGGTTTAGATTAGATTTCTTTTCTCTTGATAATTCAAGATTTCATGTATATGGTGATAAAGTAATTCCGGTGTATGGATATCCTAATAATGCAAAACCGATAAATACAGAATGGAATTCTGCACCTCACTAACTAGGTTTTAAGTTGTTCAAATAATGTAGCTGATATTGAATAATTCGTTGTAATGATAGTTTTTGAATTTTACATTAGTACCTCTCAGTTTCCATTTTCTTAGCATTCCCCCTCCGTTTCGTTACCTTATATCCCCGGTAGCGGAACGGGGGTTTTTTATTATCCGGCGGACATCCCCGCATCGCCTATTCTCACCGCGTCAATTCTTGCCAATCCCCATCCGAGGCGTTATCCTATACCTATCGACGATACGGAGGGATTTTTATGCCTGACGAATGGAAGCGTTATACCGCCGCGAACAGGACGGCGTGGAACGAGGCGGCGGCGATACACAGGAAGACCCGCCCGGTCGACCTGCATCAATTCTTTGCAACTCCCGGCGCGACTCTCCTCGACCCCACCGAGACCGCGATACTGGAATCGTTCGGGCTCGCGGGCAAACGTATCGCCCAGTTGAGCTGCAATAACGGGCGCGAGCTCATATCGGCGGTGAATATCGGCGCGCTCGCGGGGACTGGGTTCGATATTTCGGATGAGTTTATCCGGGAGGCGCGCGAGCTCGCGGAGATCGCCCATGCCGACTGCGAATTCGTCCGCGCCGATATCATCGATATCCCGGATACCTATAACTCCTGTTTCGATATCGTATATATCACTGTCGGCGCGCTCGCGTGGATACCCGATCTGGATATTTATTTCGGGGCGGCGTCGCGGCTGCTGAAACCCGGCGGGAATCTTCTTGTCTACGAGCACCATCCGGTTACCTATCTCCTCCCGTTTAAGGATAAAGATTATCAACCCGACGGGCTGGTACTGAAACCGGAGTATTCCTACTTTAATAAAGAAGTCATTGAGGGGCAGGGGCTGGATTATTTCGGGTTCACCGAGTATGACGCGTCGAAGAATTACGAGTTCCAGCATACGATGGGCGAGATTATCAACTCGGTGATACGCGCGGGGATCGAGCTTCGCGAATTGAACGAGTATCCCACCGACATCGCGGGTTTTGGATGGGCGGAGGCGCTGGGGATGTTCCCGCTCAGTTACACGCTTACCGGCCGGAAGAAATAAATAAACTCCATGGAAATCTTTGTCAGAAAAAATGAATCTGTTTATAATAAGGGCGGTTCCCCCCTTGCGGGGACTGACGCAAAAACTATTAACATTTTTAACAATAGCAATGATATATCTTTAAAATAAGCCCAATGGTCACTTCCTTGTCCTCTTTTCCTTTATCATCTGATTGAAAAGAGGGTTATTAGAAGTGCCCATAAAATAAACAGAAGGAGTTCAATAAAAATGATTCAGCAATGGATAATATCCGATCCGGGGGTCATGATGGGCAAGCCGGTAATAAAAGGGACGCGTATTACTGTCGAATTGATTTTAGAGAAAATGTCAGCCGGAGAAACAATTGAACAAATTATCAGCGAGCATCCCCGTTTGAATAAAGACGCGGTTCTGGCGGCATTGGAATTCGCGGCGGAGGTAATGAAAGCGGATGTTATCTACCCGGTAGGATCGGGAAAAGAATGACATTTCTCGCCGATGAAAATATCGATACGCAGGTTGTCCGAACTTTAAGGGAGTCCGGCTATGATATTGAGTATATTGCCGAATTTCAACCGGGTATCCACGATGGTTCCGTCATGGACAAAGCAAACCGCGACGGGCGAATCCTGATTACCGCCGATAAGGATTTCGGCGAGCTTGTTTTTCGCCAGAAAAAGATATTACTGGAATAATACTGGTTCGTTTATCGGGTTTCGATCCGGCAGATAAAGCGGATATTGTAAAATCGGTTTTACGGGATCATTCTGTTGAGTTACCGGAATCTTTTACAGTTATTTCGAAAAATAATGTACGCATTAGGAAGAAATAATCATATCCGCTTTCCCCACACCTTCACGACCGCTTCCTTTCCCTTCACCTTTGCCTCGCCGAGCGAGAAGAAACCCTCGCGTAAATCCTGCGACAGGTACTGATAGAACGCATCGGTGACCATGACGGGAGTACCGTACTGCTTGGTCAGACCCTCCGTGCGCGACGCCAAGTTGACCGTATCGCCGATCACCGTAAACTCCATCCGTTCGTCGCTGCCGATCGTGCCGAGCAGAGCCTCGCCGTAATGGATACCGATCCCGTTATCGAACTCCGGCTCGCCGCGTTCGCGCCATTCGCGGTTCAGCTCGGCAAGCGAGGCGCGCATCGCGGAGGCCGCCTGTAACGCCGAGTCGCACGGGTTCTCGATGGGTGTCACCCCGCCGAAGTACGCCATAATCGCGTCGCCGATGAATTTATCGACCACACCGCCGTGGGAGGTAATGCATTCCACCATCCGGTTGAAATAGCGGTTGAGATGGCTGACTACCTGCGCCGGGCCGCGGGATTCGCTGAAGGTGGTAAACGAGCGGATATCCGAAAACAGCACCGCGATCGTATGGATCTCCCCGGAAACCCCGGATTTCTCGCGAAGTATCTTCTCCTTGACTTCCTCGGAGACGAATTTCCCGAACAGTTTGCTGATGGATTGTTTCTCGTTCACCTCGGAGAGTATGCGGATGATGAGGGACTTGAAATGGACGGATAAGGACGCGGTTATGTACCCGGTGAAAATCATCATCATGGCTTTAAAGAAATAGAGCGGGGCGGAGGTGAGGTCCTGCAGTACCGTCGGACTTGCCCCTGTCAGGAGGCTGAGTTCGTCTGCCGCGAGCAGATAAGTGACGATATATCCCGCCCCGGTCAGCCATCCCCCCAGACGGGATAAGGTGCCGTTAAAGAGAAAGCCGGTCATTACGATCAGGAAAAAGTTCAGGTACGAGAACGGGCCGGTGATATAGGCCGCGGCGCCTCCGGCAATAAAAAAGTGGCTGAGAATGAATAATAAGGTTGGCATGAGAAGATAGGGGATAAATATCCAGTACACCATTTTACCGTTCATTTTTCCCGCGCGTGCGATAAAATATAAAACCAGCGACAGCGATCCGGCTGTAAGCGCCATGATACCCGGTATTATAACGTCTTTAATGAGACCTACGGCGATGAGTACCGCTATCAGCGTACCCGAGCCGAGACCCAGCACCGCGGCGAATATTCCGCCGGTCTGGAGGACGGAATTTACCTCACGGTGGATCTCCTTCTCGACGATACTCCGGTCGAATTCGGTCATCTGCGACGGGGTTCGATTGTCCATAAGTCCTCCTCGGGAATTCTACCCCCAGAGCAGGCATATCCCCACTGCGACTGCGATCCCCCAAATGATTCCCGCGATCACCTCGACGGGGGAATGCCCCTTGAACTGAGGGATTTTCCGTTCGTAGGTCTGCTTCGTGCCTTCGAGCGCCTTCTGTCCCATCTCGAGCGAGCATTCCACAGCTGTGCGGAGTTTCAGGATGTCGTAGATCAGGATTGCCGACACGGTTCCCGCTATCGCGAATACGGGGGACGTCCATCCGGCGGTGATACCGATCGCGGCCGCTGCGGCGACAATGAAGGCCGTATGCCCGGAGGGGATTCCGCCGTACTTGGAAAGCTGGCGGAAATCGGGGGGCTTTCCCTTGAAGACCGGCAGGATTACTTTGAACAACTGCGCAGAGAGTTGAGCCGCGAGCGCCGATACCAGCGGTTTGTTGAACAGTAATTCCCAGAATTTCCAATCGTTCGGCATGGTCAACTCCTGTGTTTGATAGGGGCGGTTTCAAAAACTATTAATATTATTTAACAATAGTATTCATAATTCTTTATAACACGCCCAATGGTCACTTCCTTACAGCCTTGAAAAGGTGGTATTTAGAAGTGCCCATGGGATATTATACTACGGTTCGCCCGCGAGCGCAACCGGAAAAAAGAATAAATAAGTATTATCTCGTTGACACTCCGCTTTTTCGATGTTAAAATAATGAAAACATATTATAGGTCATAGAAACATGAAGTTTTCTGAAAATTCCATCCCCGCGATTTTTAAAAAATATCTGGATGAACTAAAAATACCTTATGAGAAAGTATATCTATTCGGGAGCCGTTCACGTGATTCGTGGAAACCGGATAGTGATTATGATTTTTTTATTGTCCTGAAGCGGGATTACTCTAAGGAAGAACGGAACAGAATGTATGCCGTGATTTCTGAAAAAATTCATAGTTCCATTAAGCATACCAGTTTCGATATTAAGTTGAGGAATAAAAGTTATTTCGAAAAATATATACATGAACTGAATTATCTGGATAATACGGTAGTCACCGAAGGTAAAATGCTATGAATGAATTGCTTCATACATTAATGGAAAAGGCCGGACACGATTTAGAAACGGCGGATCGTACTTCAGAGAACCGTCCCGAACACACAGATATTATCACTTTTCATTGTCAACAGGTTGTGGAAAAATCCTTGAAAGCGTTTCTTGTAAATAGCGAGCGGAAAATAAAAAGGAATCACGATATTCTCGAATTACTTGCGGAATGCATCGATATCGATGAAAGTTTTATAGAATTTAAGACCGGTATTGTATATCGCTTGGATGAAATAGGGGTAAGTATCAGATATACGGATATTGAAGATGATCCGTCGCCGGAGGAAGCATCTGAGTTTTGTAAATATGCAAAAAAAGTTTATATCTTTATAAAAAAGAAAATAAACATTCTATAGAATCCCACCTTCCTAAAACTCCTTTATACTATCTGCCCGCGAGCGCAACTGCACGATTGAAAAAAGTTTCCGCCGCCTCCCTCCGGCGTATTGTCAAATATCTGTTTACGGCCTACCTTAAAAAATCCCCGACCAGCTTCGCGAACTCTGCGGGTATTCCTTCAGTGGGCTTGCCCTGAGCGTAGTCGAAGGGAAAATGATCCGCGCCGGGGATGACCGCGAGCGTCGAGTTGGTCAGGAGCGAATGATAGAGCTTACTGCCCTCGACGGAATTGATGTCCTTATCGCCGTGGATAATCAGGGTCGGGACGGTCACCGTCTTCACGAAGGCGGTGAAGTCGTACTTTTCGCCCGTGCTGAAGTTCTGGGCGTGGCATGCCCATCCGCCCGTCCGCTCCATCGCGACCGGAGTCATCGGATAGCCCATATTCGAGCACGCCGCCGCGTAGTAGATGAAAAATTCGTTATTCATCGCGCGAAGGGTCTCCTCGTTCTCCGAGAAAATATTCCCGTAATCGAAGTAACGCTGCATATAGGCCTTAAAGTTCGTTATCATCGGGTCGGGGAGATTGAGCATTACGACCTCGTATAAGCCGGGCGTATCGGACGGGAGTTTGACGACATTCGCGGGCGCGATCAGAATCATCCTGTCGACACGCTCCGGGAACTCGGCGGCATACAGCGCGGCGAGGAATCCCCCGTAGGAATGCCCGATGAGGATGAGCTTCTCCGCCCCGAGTATCTGGCGGATCTGCTCGATATCGGATAACAGCGCGCCCAGCCCGAGCTTCGATTCGAGAGTCTTCATATTCTCGAAATAATCCGGCGAGTCGAGTTCGTAGATAGGGGTATCGGATTTCCCGCACCCGCGCTGGTGAAAGTACTGGAACTGGTACTTACCCGTAAGGGGTTCCAGCCCCGGCCACGGTTTCGCGTAGGGGAAGCCCGGCCCGCCGTGCAGGACGAGCGCCGGGACGCCGTGCCCCTCGCTGAAGTGGTAGATTTCGATACCGTCGGACATCTTCCAGTACGGCGAGATACCTTCCTGCGCGGGCGCGGTGATTTTCGCGTCCTTCAACTTACCCGGCTGGTACATCGACGGCATCATCCCGCCGCAGGATATCAACGGAAATAAAAACATTGCGATCGCGATCGCTTTGAATAATTGCATAAATTCCTCCTATTTTTCCATCGGCTGACGGATAATCGTCTTCCATTTCGCCGGAGCGGTTCGTTCGATATTGGTCAGGTAGATTTCATGGTGCAGTCCGCGGCGGTGGTATCCTTTATCATTAATAAATTCGTGCAGATGCCGGATAGTCGCCGGTTCCGTGGTGAACGGCCCCACATGCAGGATTTGCGCGCACAGACCCTCGTCGTAGGTCTCGAACCGCAGTTTGGGGAGCGAACGGGGATTCTTTTTACGCCCCACCTCGGCGATCGCGGTATCGAATATCTCGCGGGTGACGAACTCCGGCTGGAATATCATCATCCGCCACTTCCATAAGTCCCGGCGCGATTCGGTGAAGCTCGACATGTCGTCCGCCCACCAAAGCCCCTGAAGCGGCATCACCCCGAAATCGATTTCGCGCCCTTTTTTTATCGTAAACTTCACCGTGTATGCCGTCGAATACAGCGCGTTTAACGCATCGGAGTATTCCTTCGACCCGTTGGGATCGCCCTGTCCCTCGATAGCGATAAAGTTCATCGGTGGAACAGCGACGATGGAGGGATTTCCCGGCTTCTGCCCGTAGAACTCCTTCATCTCCTTTTTGAAATCCCTTTTCTCCATTCGCGCCTCCTATTTTTTACGCTTCGCGGTCATGGTTTCTATGTCGATACGGATGATGACAATCCCGTTCAGGTCGCCCGCGCCGAACTCGTACTCCCGCCCGGAGTACTTCCGCATGATCGCGTTCAGCCCGGCGGCCTTACCCGAGGGATCGTCGACAATAACCGCGCGCCCCTCGATAAACACGCTCTCGTAGAAACTGCTCCAATCGCACGCTTTCTCCGCTCGTATCATTTTTGTCTCCCCCACTGCCGTGAACCCGGCGGCGGGATTGTCGCGGATAATATCGAGTTTACGCCCATCCGGCGCGCAGTGGATAAAGACCGCGTTATCGGTATAACCGAAATTGACCGCGACCCCATAGGGCTTGCCCTTATCGCAAAGGGAGAGCACGCCGTATTCCGCGCGGGCGAGGATACCCTCCATCTCCGCATGGGAAACAATCTCCCGGTCTTTTCTCCGCATATTACCTCCTGTAGTAGTCGAGAACCTTCAGCGCGTTCAGGGTCACCCATTCGCTCGGCGCGCCCTGTTTCTCTATTGCAGTCGCGAGACAGCCGTGGTGATTATGCTCGTTGATCCACCACCCGTCGGGGGGACGTTTAGAGAGAACGAACTCCACAGCGTCGCCGGTACGCGCGTCCTTCACGCCGAGCTTCGCGAGGATGGAAAGGACTTCGATAATATCGCTGTTCCACATGTGCGGGAAACCGAGCTCCATCCAGCGCTTCATAACCGCGCGCGACGGGTCGCGGCTGCTTTTATAGATACGGTGGATCAGGATGTATTCGATGCCTTTCTCGACGGCGGCGGTCATTTTACCCGTGCGCGCCCCGGCTGGGATTTCCGCGAACGCCTTGAGCATTTTCACAACCCCGTGATGGCAGGTGTGCTTTCCCCAGCACTTCTCGAACCGGTAGAACGGTTCGTCTCCCGGCTTGCCGTCGCCGTCGTCATAACGCTGGTACTCCGCCATCCATTCGAGGGACTTCCGCACGCGCGGGTCGTCGGCGTATCCGAAACGGATCAGCGACCATGCCATATTTCCGGTGAGGCACGGGATAACCCCGTCGGGGTGGCCGGAGTAGGTGAAACCTCCGCTCGACGGGGCGTAGGACGCGGTAAGGATGAATTCGCACATCGCGCGGATTCGCTCGTCCGCGGGGTCGGCGCCCAGTTCGGCGAGCAGGGTCATATTCCACACGGTTCCTTTATACTTGCTCCGCATATAAAAGTCCTCGGGCTTTCCCCAGTATCCGCCGGGCTTCTGCTTGCCGAGGATGACCGGAACCAAGCCTTCGGACATAATCGCGCTTTTCGCCGATAGCACATCGGGGTCGTTATCGCTCCGCCCGGCGAGCCCGGTTAATGCATCATACCGTACCGAAGGATTTTTCGACCCTAACAGCGCGGAAACGATTTCATTATTCATATTTCCCCCTTATTGCCGGAATTAATTTGTTCTATCAGGCGCGAAGCGAAATCGATCTCATTCCGCATCGCGGCGAAGGAATGATCGAACAACGCGCGAACTGATAATGGAAGATTGTCCCCGCCCTGCGAGAGGTAGGTTTCCCTGACTCCCGCGAGGCTTCTGGAAATCTTTTCGCGCCTCTTCTCAAGAGAGGACAGGGTTTCCGCGGTACTGAGGAGAGGCATCCCGGATAAGCCGAGGTCGAAACGCCCCCCGCGCGAACCTCCCGACGATAGCGCGTCGAGTACGGAATGTTTCAATAGTGCGAATCCCTCCCCGGTAAGGCTGTACAGTTTCGGTAACGGCCCTTTTCCGGTCTTCTCAAGATCGACGCGCGAAGAGGCAAGCCCCTTCTTGTTGAGTTTTTCCAGCCCGACATAGATGGAGGTCGTGCCGATATCCGCCCATTCCCGGTAGCCCCGTCCTTCCACGAAGGTATTGATTTCATACCCGGATATCTCGCGGCATTCCGCGATAATCTCCATCAGCATGAATTCCACATTGGAAACCGGATCGTTTATATACTTCATGTATGTAATATATCATAAATATACTATTGTGTCAAGGGGGGACGGAATATTTTTTTTATTTTCAAATCATGTTATAATGTCAGGCAAACAGGAGGATACTATGATACTCAGACTGCTGGATAAGTTATTCGGGAATAAGAAGACCCGTATCGATATCGCGCGCGAAGCGTATCAAAAGAAAGACATGAATTTACATAATAAGTCGCACGACGAGCACGAAATAGGCAAGGAACCGTGGCATAAGACCGGGGAGGGGCGGTATATCGGCGCGGCGGTGTTCGGGGCGAGCGACGGTATAGTCACCACGTTCGCGGTGGTGGCGGGGGTCGCCGGGGCGGATTTATCCCCGGGTATCGTGCTGATCTTGGGGTTCGCGAACCTGTTCGCCGACGGCTTCTCGATGGCGGTGGGGGATTATCTCTCATCCAAGTCCGAGAAGGATTATGTAAAAAGCGAACGGGCGCGGGAGGAATGGGAAGTGGACGTCAACCCGAAGGGGGAAGTCTACGAGATCCGGGAAATCTATGCGCGGAAGGGGCTGACGGGGGAAGCGCTCGATCAGATGGTCGAGATAATCACGTCGGATAAGAAGCTCTGGGTCGATACGATGATGCACGAGGAGCTTGGGATTATCGAGGACGAGGAAACGTCGCCGATGAAGAGTTCGGTCGTGACATTCCTCGCGTTTGTGATCGCCGGGTTTATGCCGCTGTTCGCGTATGTGTTCGCGTCGCTTATCCCTCTGATTCAGGGACACCTCTTCCTGTCGGCGTCGATTATTACCGGGCTGACGCTGTTTACCGTGGGCGCGCTTCGCCAGCGGATTACCGGGGTGAAATGGTATCTCGGCGGGCTGGAGATGCTGATAGTCGGCGGACTGTCGGCGGGTGTGGCGTATCTGGTCGGTTTCGTCCTGCGGACATTGTTTAACGTCAGCGTCTGATGAAGATATTAATCCCCGCCCATTCGGGGTTCTGCCCGGGGGTGAAGACCGCCGAGACCGGGATACTCCAATCCCGCGCGCGTACCGGAGAAACTCCCATCTATGTCTACGGTGAGCTGATTCATAATAAACGATACATCCGGCATCTCGAAGAACAGGATATCCGTACCGCCCGCGATAAGAACGATATCCCCGCCGGCGCGGTCGCGGTAATCCGTACCCACGGGCTCGACCGGAAAGAGGAAGCGGAACTGCGGGAGCGTTTCGAGGTAATCGACCTGACATGCGTTACGGTGAAGAAGCTGCAGGAGCTGATCGGGAAATACGCCGCCGGCGGGTATTACACGGTGATCGCCGGGAAGAAGGAGCATCCCGAGGTGCGCGGACTGATCAGCTATGCGGGGGAATGCACGGTGATCGAGGACGAACTGGAACTCGTCGATTTCGTGGACGATATCCGCGGCAGGAATGATATATCACGGATACTGATCGTCTCGCAGACCACGTCGCCGGAGGAACTTTTCCGATGCGTCGCGGAAACAATCCGCGCGAACCTGCCGGAAAGTATCGCGGTCGAGGCGGTCGACTCGATCTGCCGGGTAACCACTCTTCGCGAGGAACGGTCGCTCGATCTCCAGAAACGGGCGGATATCACGTTCGTGATCGGCGACGAGAAGTCGTCCAACTCCCGTAAGTTGTACGAGGCGCTGAAGCGGGGTTCGCCCGCGACATATTTTATCGAGAGTCTCGACGGTATCAGGGAGATTGAGGCGGCGGGCGTGGAACTGACGCCGGGGATGACTGCGCTCGTAGTATCGTCGTCGTCCACGCCGGGATTTATCGAAGAAGAAATTAAGAATTATTTGAAAAATATTTGAAAGTATTGCACAAAAGAAATATAATCAATAATTATCGAAATGAGGAATGGGGGAAAGGTATCCGCATGGATGATCTGGAAAGAATCATTCTGGAAAAATGTGAAGAAGCCGGGCGGAGGATTATTAAAACTGTTCTCCTTCAAAATATCACCTCAGCTTTCGAAAGTAATGTATTAAATAGTATTCGAGAAAAAACCGGCCCGGATATCCGGTTTTTTCAGTATGATTTTCAGAAAAACTTTCCTGTTGCTCCTTTCTATCCGTTCCTTGAAATAATCAAAACGTTACTGACAAAAACGGACTTTACCCGGCTCGAAAAAATCCTGAAAAATGCGGGAGTCTATTCGCAGCATATCCGAATCTTCAGGATGTATTTGACCGAGGGGATTTCAGAGCGGGACGAGGAAATAATCGATGAAGAACAGGCATTCGAAATTTACCGGATGAAAGAATCGGTTACCGGTCTCCTTGCCTATCTTTCCCGGGAACGCCCGTTTTGTATCCTGCTGGAAAATATCCAGGATATGAGCATCTCGTCGCTGGAACTGCTGGAATTCATCAATCACAAGGTTCTCAGGGGCAAGGGGGTTATTATCCTCACTTATGTTTCCGAACGGGTATCCGCGTTCGAGAAGCAAAAACCTGTTCGAAAATCATCCCGAACGGGCGATAAGGGACTGGATTATATCATCCGGCAAATAATCGAGGCCAAGCAGGTTGGAAATACGGTGGGGGATAAACCGTTTTCAAAAGGGGATATCCATTCCCAAATCGGCCTGAGCAACAACCTGCTGAATTTTTTCAACCTCCCCGAGTGTAAAAGCTATACGCTGGAATTGTATGCTAAAATAGGGCAGATGCACGAGACCGCGGGAAACCTTGTATTGAAGGTTCTGACCGTGCTCGGGGACGTGCATAAATTCCTGAACGAGAATGACGGCGCATTGCTGTACTACAATCTCCTGATCGATAACGCGAGAAAGTTCAATGAAACGATACTCATTTCGAGAACGCTGCGCCGCATAGGCTTCATTTATTTCTACCGGGGTAATCTGGAGGAAGCGAAGCATCAGGCGCTGACAGGGATAAAACTTACGGAACAGTACGGATACGACGATGAAATCTTCCTCCATCATTTTTCGCTATATCTTTTTTATCAGCATGAGCAGCGAAATCACCTGATGCGGGAAGAGGCGGAGATTCTGTTCAAACTGATCGATAAGGTGAATAAACCGAATCACGCGGCGATTGTTTACCTGGTCGATCTCTACGATCCCGACAGCGGGTATGTCGTATCGCGGAAGATGGCAAAGGGTATATCGATTTTCCGCAGGCTGAAAAATCGTTTCCGTCAGGCTCAATATTATCATCAGGCGGGCGCGATACAGATATATTCAGGCCGGCCCGAGGAAGGATTGAATAATCTCCAGAAAGCGCGACGGATATACCACCGGATCGGGGAATACAAAATTACCCAGAAAATTTACAATAGCCTCGGCTATCATTTTTTTATCTCCGGGCGTTACGCCGAATCCCTGCAATTATTTTATAAAGCCCTCGAGCTGGTTATCAGTATCAAGGATTATTACGAAACGACCATCACCGTTTTTAATATCGCGTTTCTGCTCTTTTTTATCTACGATTACCGTCTTGCGCTGGAGTACTTCGAATACCTCATTCTGATTATGAAGGCGCTGGACCTGCGCTTTATCCCGTATCACCCGATCGAGGAAATTTACCTTTTCTGCGGAATTATCTGCCGGAAATTCGGGCTGATAAAAGAAGCGGAATATTATTTCTCTCAGACGAAAACCCGGATTCTGGCCTCGAACACGTTTCTGGAAGATTGGGCCGAACCGAGGGTATGGGTGTATCTCTATCACGCGTTAACCACAGGCGAGGAGTCCTATTTTATCAAGATCGTCGATGAGATGAGCAAACCGCGGAACAATAATTATTTTACAACGGTCGCGCCGCATCTCTACCTGGAATACGGCCGGTTTCTCCGGGATACTCTCGGTGATCCGGTTCGCGCGGCGAAAATTTTCGACGAGGGATTGGCGCTTTGCGGAAAAAAGGACCCGCATCCGTTCGCGCGGTTTATCCTGAAAGAAACCGGGCATTCCGGCGGGGATACTTCCGTAACGGTTCCGCGAAATAAAATCGATGCGCTCGCCGCACTTTTACCCCTGATCGAACAGGAAAGAAATATCAATAAAATTCATTCCCTGATCGATAGGATTCACTTTTTAAACTCATTTCAATCCCAGATGGAAAATTCCCTGCAAAGCAGCGGGATTATAGCCCATGCGTTTAAATTAATCCGCGATAATATGATTGTCGAGACTTCATATTTTGTCCTTATTAATAAAGAAGGAAAGATGTTTTTCATGGATGAGCCATCCGGCGAGGAAAAAGCGGGGCTCGAGAGCATGATGGAGTACCTGATAAAATTCCCTTCGTTCTATTCGGACGATGCTTTTGAGCATGAGGAAATAAAAAAAAGGAATCCCTTTCATTTCTATACCTGCGCCTCGTTTGTCATCGAGGATAAAAATTTCGGGAAATATTTTTTCCTATACGGCACCAAACGGCTGGGTGGACGAATCGCTCCGGAGGATTTCCAGATATTATCGCTTCTATCCAGCCAGCTGGTATCGACTATGGAAAAATACCACCTCTATGAGGAATTGGAAAAGGAGCGGAACGATCTGTATAACCGCAACAAGCTGATCGATAACGAGCTCCTGATGGCCAGGAAAATTCAGTCGAATATGATCCCCCAGCGCAGTCCTATGCCGGGAACGGCGTTTTTCTATCTCCCCATGGAACAACTGGGTGGGGATTTCTTCGATTTTATCCGTATCTCGCCCGAGAAAATCGGGGTTTTCATATCGGATGTTTCCGGGCACGGGGTATCCGCCGCATTTATCACATCCATGATAAAAAGCTATATCCTTCAAACGCCCTACCGGGACGATCCGGCGCAGTTTCTCATTCATCTTAACTACTCCCTGTTCAACCAGACAGCCGGGCTTTTTATTACCGCATTCTACGGGATAATCGATTTTTCCGATCACACGCTCCGTTTCTCGAACGCCGGGCACAATCTCCCGTTCCTGTTGGATCAGTCGCGCCCGTCGGACGAACCTGAGATGATTCCCTGTACGAATCAGGGAGTGCCGATCGGGGTATTTTCGATGGATGAATTGATTAAAATATCTAAGGAATACATTAATCAGGAGATTCCGTTTGCCGGGAACAGCAGGTTTGTTTTTTATACAGACGGGCTTACCGAGACGGTTAATATAAAAGAGGCCGGGAGTACCGCCGAGAGTAAGGACTATGAATCGGTCAGATTTTTGGAAATCCTGAAGTCCGGGCTGGGAAAGAATTCCCAGGAATTCCTGAATATGGTATACACCGATCTGGTGGCTTTCCGCGGGAGTAAGAATTTTGACGACGATATCTGCATGATATGTATCGATGTTCCGTAGGCCTATCCCCAATACTTTCCGTACAGCGGCGCGAGACGCGTCTTTGCCTCGGGGGAAATCGCCCTGAGGTCGGTCATTACCGCGTATTTCGCGGCGTCCATGCATCCGCACGTCCGTTCCCCGGACAGGCCGTCGATAATCAGCGGGAGGAGCGCGTTCACCGTGCGGTTGTTCTCCTTCATATTCTCCACCACCATCCCGACCCCGACATCCTCCGCGTCGCCGCGCCAGCAGTCGTAGTCGGTCGACATCGCGAGCGTGACATAGCACATCTCCGCCTCGCGCGCGAGTTTGGCCTCCGGTAACGCCGTCATACCGATAATCCCCGCGCCCCAACTCCGGTATAGGCGGCTTTCCGCGCGGGTCGAGAACTGAGGGCCTTCCATCACGACAAGGGTCTCGGATGCGAAGAGGCGTTTCGAGGGCTGCTCGGCGGCTAGATATTTCTCGATAATCGCGGCCGTCTTCGCGCGGGTTTCTTCGCAGAACGGGTCGGCGAACCCGATATGCCCGACGATACCGTCTGAAAAGAACGTGCATGGGCGCGATTTAGTACGGTCGATCATCTGCGACGGGAGCACGATGTCGGTCGGGCGGATTTCCTCCTTCAGGCTGCCGACCGCGCTGACGGAGACGATCTTCTCCACGCCGAGCGTCTTGAGGGCGAAAATATTCGCGCGCTGGGGGAGTTCCGAGGGCGAGTAACGGTGTCCGCGCCCGTGACGGGGCAGGAACGCCGCCTTGCGCCCGCCGAGCTCGCCGATCAGGATTTTATCCGACGGTTTCCCGAAGGGGGTATCGATGTCGAGTTCTTCTATTATCTTGAGGCCGTCGAGCGCGTAAACCCCGCTTCCGCCGATTACGCCGATATGGATGGGTTCCATTTCAGTTCTCCTTCGATTTGAAGTATGCGCTGGTTCTCTTCCGCTCCCATCAGGATGCGCACCCGGTACACCGGGATTTCGAGGAGCGTTTCCGCGATCTCCGGCCACTCGATCAGCGTGTAGTCCGACGCCTCGATGATGTCTTCGAGGCCGAGTTCCGCCGCCTCCGTGCCGGATTTAAGCCGGTACAAGTCGAGATGCGACACGGTATAATCGTTACCCCGGTACTCGTTCACGAGCGTAAAGGTCGGGCTGGAGACGAGGGTGCCGGGGATCAGCTCGTTGACAAACCCCCGGGCGAAGCAGGTTTTCCCCGCCCCGAGGTCGCCCGTGAGGAGCAGGACGCTCTTCCGGGGAAGGGCTCGCGCGTAATCCGCGCCGACCTGCCCGGTCTGTCCATGGCCTGCGGTGATATATTCAATAATCAACTCTGTATACCTCGATGGGTTTGGACTTGCCTTTTACCATAATCGCGTCGAGTTTGGTGATGCCCGTTTTATTGGGAAGGAGGTCGAAGACCGAGCGTGATATCATAATATCGTCCTGCGCCGCCGCGCTGCAAAGACGCGCGGTCAGGTTGACATTATCGCCGATCACGGTGTAGTCCTTGCGGTCGTGCGAGCCGATGCTTCCCCGCACCACGATACCGTTATTGACGCCGATACCGACATGCACGGTGAATAATCCCTTTTCCTCGCGATCCTTATTGATCTTGGTGATGGTCTTCTGGATCGCGCGGGCGGCGGCCACGGCGCGCTGGCATTTCTGCTTGTCGTCGAATACCGCGACTATCTCGTCGCCGACGAATTTATCGATATCCCCGTCGAATTTGCGGATGATCTGGGTCTGCACGTCGAGGAAGAGGTTCAGCATATCGACAACCTGCTGAGGGTCGAGCGATTCGCTTAGGGAGGTGAATCCCCGGATGTCGGAGAAAAGCAGGGAGACCTCGACCCGCTTGGTCTTTCCAAAATCGCTCTGCGATACCGATGTCTGGATCATCTTGACCGTGGACGTGGATACGAATTTCTGCATCTCGAGCTTCTCGCGGATGGACAGCACCATATCGTTGAACGTGTTCGCGAGAATACCGATCTCGTCCTTGTACGGGAGTTCGATCCGGGCGTTAAAATCGCCGTCCCCGAAGCGCTTGACCATATTCGTGAGCTTGAGGATCGGTTTTACTATCGAGTTCGCGCCCCTGAATGAGATGCCGATCCCGATCAGGATAATCGCGGCGGTAATAATAGTAATCAACCCGCGAACTTTATCGATCTCCCGGTCGATCAGCTCCTTCGAGAAACGCAGTACGATGATGCCGATTTGTTTATTATTCAATTCTTCGATACGTACCGGGATAACATACTCGAACCCCGGTATGATTTTTTGCCCGTTAGTGAAAGTCTGGGTCGCGGGATTGAGGTAAAACCCATCCAATGACTTATATTTTTCCGATTCGGAGGCAAGCCAATTCGTATCGGGCGGATTTCCGATATAGAGATGCACCTTATCGAGCGAAGCGGTCAGGATGCCCGAATAACCGAGGTAGAGTATTCCATCGGTGTCTTTCAGCGAGTTGATAGCGTCATGGGTCATCGCCTGCGAATCGAAATTCATGGCGATCGTCTTCGCGAGATCGGTGACTATTTTCCGCGACATCTGGTGCGTCTTCTCGATCAGTACGTTTTCCATATTCATTGTGATAATCGTCCCGATCGGGACGGCGACTAATAGAATGATGAGTATCTCGAAAAATATGACTTTCGCCTTTATTTTCCGGGACAGGTATTCGAAAAACGCCATGATAAAGAATTTCTTCTGCTGAGCCGCCTTTTCTTCATTACTCATAATCGGTTCTTTTGTCTGAATATCGTTTCCCATTTCCCTTCCTTGATCGGTCAGGTTCATTATAAGTCAAACATCGAATTTTTGCAAAGATTAAGTTTGGGACAGAAATAGCGGAATATTACTTGACAGATTTAATTTATGTATTAAATTAATAGGGTAGGTTAAAAATAGGGGGATCACTATGGGAGAAGTTCGTAAGCCCGCGGTAGCGAGTATGTTCTACCCGGACGAAAAAATCAGCCTGAAAAAGATGATCAACACCTTTCTCTCCGAAGTTCCCGACGATGTGACGGAATTTTTTATCAAGAAGCGAATCGACAACCTGTTCGGGCTGATAGCCCCTCACGCGGGGTATGTTTATTCCGGAGGGGTTGCGGCGCACTCGTTCGCGCTTCTCAAGCAGAAAGCTATCGATACGGTTATTCTGATCGGCCCCAGTCATTACAACCAGTTCTCCGGTTATGCCCTGACGCACTTCCAGTCATTCGAGACACCCTTAGGCGCAATTCCGGTCGATGAAAAACTGACCGCGCTGATCAACGAAAAGGGCAAAAATGTTTTCGAATATATCGACACCGCCCATATCCGGGAACATAGCCTCGAAGTACAGCTTCCGTTCCTGCAATCGACGCTTATCAATAATTTTAAGATCGTGCCCATCCTGATGGGCGAACAGACCCTATCCAATGTCACCCTGGGGGCGGATATTATTAAGAGCGTCCTCGACGATTATGAAAAGTCTTATATTATTGTAATATCCAGCGATCTGTCGCATTACTATAACGACGAGGCCGCGCATAAGCTGGACGACCGTTTCCTCGATCTGGTGGACGGGATGAACGCGCAGAAACTGATGCAAGCGATATCGGTGGGAGAGGCCGAGGCGTGCGGAGCGGGGCCGGTGGCGTTCCTGCTGGAACTCGCGAAGAAAATGAACCGGACGTCGGTAAAGAACCTTGTCTATAATAATTCAGGCGACTCTTCGGGCGACTACTCGAGGGTGGTGGGTTATCTCGCGTCGGTGATCTGGTAGATTTATAGGCGGGCGATAGATATTATGGATTTATCCGGCGGAATCGGAATGCAGCCTATTTGATATATACCCGGAGGATTTCCCCGATATACATCCGGTGGTAATCCTTTCCGTGATAGTTCTTTTCAATCGACGGGTCGAGGAAATTCCCCGGCGCGAGGTCGTTAAAGTATATCTTTTTGCATTCCATGACGAGTTCTGCTTCGGCGAAACCTGTAGCTCCGGATTCCGAAACAATCGGGGTCAGCCCGCATTCCCGCGTCTTGTTCACATCCCTTCCCGAACGCGACCCGCAGAAATTGAGCGTATCCCGGCGGGATTCATCGAAGAAGTTCAGCGTAAACAAGTCTCCCCGCTCGATAAACTGATAGGTGAAGCGGCTGGGACGGACAAAGATTATCGCAACCGGTTTATTCCATAAAATCCCCGCGGAACCCCAGCTTGCGGTCATCATATTATGCTTCCCGACCGTGCCCGCGCCGATCAGCATCCACTGATCGCCGATCATCCTGAAAATATTCCCGGTCAACTCGCCCGGCGTAATACTATTAAATCCCTGCATATTCGCCTCTAATTCGCTAAATAGATCTGGTACTCTTTCGTGATCAGGTTCTGCTGGCTGTCGCGGTCGGTTTTATATACCGCGAACAGGTATTCGCCCTCGGGATACCCCGAAAGGTCGAGGTTCATCGACGGTTTCTGTACGGCCTGCCGGAATACCAATTCCTTCCCGGGGCTGTAAATTTCAAGGACATAGTTGTATCCCTTCTCGCATCCGCCGAAATACACGGTGAGCGGGGAGTTTTTCAGACGGCTGATGGTCTCGAACGGGTAGACGCTCAGGTTGCCCTTCAATTTCTTCATATCGAAATTGTTATAGACATAGCTGGCGCCGCTTTTCGTTTCGATGACCAGTTCGAGTTTCTTTTTCAGTACGGAAAGGCTTTTTATCGGGGTCTGGATGTAAATCAGGTTTTTATTCTCATAGGAGTAGGAGAGGTCGCCGGCCCCGGATTTCATCGCGATCAGTTTGCCGCCGGACAAGACTTTAATGGCAGTTACATCGTTCCATAAATTCTGCCGCGCGTCAATCCAGAAACCCAGAACGGTTTCACGCGAAAGGTTATTATACCGTATCCGGTAACCGTACTCGACATGAAACTCCGCGCTATTCAGCTCGATTTTCGACCCGCAGCCGGATAACAGAAATATCCCCGCGACGAATAATAAATTTAGAATTCTCCGCATAACATGCTCCGATTTTTCATTTCAGGCGTATCGATTAGCTCAATAAAATAGTATGAGATATATGATAGATATCGAACGTGAATATCGCCCTTCATTATTATCGGAGCATTTTAGAAAATTTCAAGCGCAATCGGCCGGATATTTTACCCGGACCGGCAGGAGGAAGGGTATCAGTTAATCCTTGAAAGCGATGGATTTCCCCTCGGAGAACGCCTTCGCAACCTTTTTCCGCGCTCTGTCGTATATTCTCGTTAAAGTTGGACGGGAAACGCCCATCTTTTCGGCGGCTTCTTCCTGAAAAAGGTCTTCGTAGTCGCAGAGACGAATCGCTTCATACTCTTCCATCAGAAGACGGACTTCATCTTTGGGATCGGCCTTTTCTCCAATCGGCTTAAATCCCGTAACTGTCGGAGGCCCCTGGATCTTCCTCGGTTTCTTCTGTCTTGACATATACGCACCTACCTCATGAAACATTATTTTCTTTGTCTCTTTTCCCCCATTTATTTGAAAAAACCCTATCCTTATTGTATCTGTTGGCGGGCGGTTTGTAAACCGCGGGATATCCGATAGGTATCAGCGCGAACGGGATAATCTGTTCGGGGATACCCATGAGCTTGCGAAGCCCCTCGACCCGATCCTCACGGGGATAAACTCCCAGCCATACCGCGCCGAAACCGAGCGTCTGTACCTCTATCAGCATATTCTCAACTGCCGCGGAACAGTCCTGCACCCAGTATCCCTTGTGTTTCTCAAGGGAGGGGTCTCCGCAGACCAGTATCGCTACCGGCGCTTCCAGTATCATGTTTGAGTGGGGATGGATGCCGGGCACCTGATCGAGGATAGCCCGGTCGTCGATAACAATGAAGTGCCAAGGCTGTTGATTTCCCGCGGATGGAGCCGCCATCGCGGCACGAAGCAGGGTCTCGATCGCCTCGCTCGGAATACTTTCCCTCCGGTAATGCCGGATACTGCGGCGGTTGAAAATCGCGCAAAAAGCCGGCGATTCTTCATCGCTATTATTATAACATAAGCCATCAATATTTTGAAATATTTCTTTGGAATCCGCATCTTTTTTTATTTTAACCGGCGTGTCTTTTATAAAAACTTCGACCCGGTTTCTGCCGCTGTCTTTCGCATAATACAACGCGTTATCGGCGCGTTTGATCAATTCGTCGACGCTCTCGCTGCCGATCAGGTGAGTGACCCCGAAACTACAGGTGAGAGTCCCGATATTATCGATATCCAACTGCGCGATTTTTACCCGCAGACGTTCCGCGATCAGCGCCGCTTCCGCTATAGGGGTCTCCGGCAGACAGAGGATAAATTCCTCGCCCCCGTATCGGCCGAACACGTCGGTTGCGCGGATACTCTGACGGACGAGTTTGACTATCTGGAGGATTGCCTTATCGCCGGTCTGGTGGCCGTAAGTATCGTTGATACGCTTGAACAAATCGATATCGAACATGATGAGCGCCAGCGGGTGCTGGTAACGGGTGCTGCGCTGGATTTCAGTTAATAACACGTCCAGAAACTTCTTCCGGTTATAGATACGGGTCATCGAGTCCTTCATGGATAGTTCGTGATACAGCGATTTGATAGTTTCCAGCAGGGTGATGTCCGTAAACGAAAGCAGGTAAAACCCGCTATCCGGCATGACAGTCACATGTACGAGAAACGTATGCGTCTCATCCTCGGGGTCGTTGGCTCCGCTGAGATACATGGTAAAATCGAGATCCGGGTGCTGCACAATCTCCCCGAACCAATCGGCAAACTTTTTCTTTTCGTAAAAATCCCCGTCTTTAGCGACCAGAAAATCATCGATTGTTTTTCCGCTTTTCTGGTAATCGATATAAGAATTGAAGCCTAAAAAGTCGAGAAATGTTTTATTCAGCTTGGTGATTTCCTGCCCGTCGGTAATCAGGAGGAGAGACGGAATCACATCCATAATCGTCTGGATGAGACGGTTGCCGCGGTCGATGGATTTCCGTTCGCTGTTCAGGATAGCGAGTTTTTCCATCGCGGAAATCAACCTGTTCTGGTCGATAGGTTTTTTCAGGTAATTATCGACATTCAGCTCAATCGCCTCGAGAAGAAACTCCTCATCGTTATGCCCGCTCGTAATGATGATGGGCGTGTTACTGGTCTTGCGGATTTCGTGGATCATGTCAAGCCCGTTGAGTTCGGGCATTCGGATGTCGGTGATAACGATATCGGGTTTCTTGTCCCTGAATACCGACAGGCCTTCCTTTCCGTCGGAGGCCACATAAATCTCTTTTACCCGGCGTTTCAGGATTCTCTCCATGCTGGAACGGACTACTTCCTCGTCCTCCACGAAAAGAACGGTCATCTCCCTCAGGAAATTACCGTGCGAATTAGTTAAATCTATTTTATTCATAATACAATTTAAAAGGCAATCGGTCTTTTGTCAAGAAGTGAGCCTCCCTTATCCTCTAAAAACAATAGTATTAATATTTATTCCGTCTGTTCGAATACGAACGTACTGATATCGTCCTCAAACACATCGGCGCCGGATTTATTTTTTAAGTCGGCGATGATAGCCTCGATCATATCGGGGGGCGGCATTTTCAGCTTTTTATTCACCAAGTCGCGGATATAATTCACGCCCAGCAGGTTACCGTTCTTAGCGTCCTGTATCTCGAATAACCCGTCCGTAAAGAGAAACACCCTATCGTTCGGCTTCAATTTTATCTGGTCGGTATCCCAACGGCGCTGGGGGATAATCGGCGAAATAAAACTGCTCTTTTTGCCGATAATCTCGGCCTTTTTATCGTTATAGATAATAAACGGCGGATGCCCGGCGCGGGTATAGTATAAGGTCCGCTCGTCGGGATCGATCAACATGACGGACATGGTAATAAAATATCCCTCGATCAGGTAATCCTGTATTTCCGCGGCGACTTTCTCCAATAGACTGAGAGTATCGATCACCCCGGCGAGTATCGTCTTGATGATGCCGCGCAGGAGGAATGTGAATAACGCCGCGATCAGCCCATGGCCGGAGACGTCCCCGGATATAATAAATATCAGCGAATCGACGTTGATAATCTCCAGGTAATCCCCGCCGATTTCTTCGCATGGGATATAACGGGTATAGATACGGTAGTTTTTTTCAGTGATAATATCCGGGGGTTCCAATGACTGCTGGAGACGCGCGGCGAACAGGAGTTCGGTTTTTATCTTTTCGTTGTACGCCCTCAGTTTGTTCTGCACCTCGCGCTGTTCGGTGATATCCTGAAGGATCACGAGGTATCCCGCCTGATCCGTCTGGAGCTGATTAATAACTATGGAATAATAGTTGATGCAGTTATTATTGGAAAGGGTTTTTAGTTTACAGAAGTCGATCGTTTTCTCGAATTTTACCGAGCCCTTCTGTTCCAGTGTATCCAGCAATTCGGGGTTGACGAACGGGGCGTCCCCGAGGCGATAGGCGCGAAGTTTCCCGATATCGTCGATACCGAAAAACTGGAGCAGGGCGTCGTTAGCGAAGTCCAGCGTCCCGTCCGCCTCATACAGGGCGATACCCATCGGGGACTGGGAATAAATACTCTTCAGCCGGGTCTCGTTTTCCTTGGATTCGCGCACCAGCTTATGCCGTTCCATCGCGTAGTTGATCGAACGGAGCAGGATGTTCTCGTTGATCTGTCCCTTCACGAGGAAATCCTGCGCGCCGAGCTTCACCGCTTCCATCGCGATCGTATCGTCGTTCAGACCGGTCAGCAGAATAGTGGGGATTTGATAAACATACCTGACGATTCGTTTAAACGTATCCAGGCCGCGGCTGTCCGGTAGGAAGAGGTCGAGCAGGATAAGATCGTAGGTATTTTTCGCGAAATCCTGCTCCGCGTCCTTGATGGAAAAAAACTCCCGTATCTGGAAAAATACCGGTACGGATGCGTTCTGCTGGGAGTTTTGGAGCATCTCCTTCAATAAAAACGCGTCGTGGGCATTATCCTCCACAACCGCGATGCGCAATTCACGGATTTCCATCGGCATTCCTGAACGTTTATTAAAATACTTGTATTATGATAATTGAAAATTTCGGGTTTGTCAACCCGATGCAGGTGTGCTGTGGGAAACCTCGAACCATACCGCGTTTCACGCAGACTTTACGATTCTTTTCCCCCTGTTGTTTGTATTTTGTCTTTTCCCCCGCCCCGCTTCTAGTGGCATCCATGCCGTCGCGGGACTCCTCGCATCCTGCGAGTCGCGCACTAAAATTCTTTGCTCTTTCTTCCCCTGTTGGAAAGAAAGTAGAGATTCCCCAGTTGGTTCGCTTCCGGCGTTATATAGCTCTTTCTTGTTACTTCCTGTAACCAGAACACATTAAAATATGCGAAACTATTGCAGTAATGGTAGACATAAGTATTACATATATTGCCCCTTTACCTTAACACCCTTCGACTAGCTCAGGGTGACGTCGCAGGCTCGCGGTAAAAAAAGTACATACTCTGGTAATAGGTCTAGCCCGCGCAATATAGTTCGACAAGCTCACTATGACTGACAATCCTTAATCACGGGCTATTTTTATCTTATAAAGTATAGTTTGATATCGGGTCTAGCCCTCACGCAGGTGCTGCGCACACTAGTCCCGATACCAGCCCGTTATTAATCATCCGCCGCCGCGCCCGTGTATAAGATTAGCGCTCTCTATTCACGCGGTGATTTAATCTTATCCAGCCAGTCGCGGATTTTCTTCTCGAACCCGAGGTCGCCGGGCTCGTAGTACCGGACGTCCTTCTCCGTGTATTTCTCATCGACATAATGATTGGGGAAGCTGTGCGGGTATTTGTATCCCACTCCCTTGCCGGTATCCTTCTCGGCCTCGAACACCGCGTTCTTCAGGTGGAGCGGCACCTTCATCACGTTCCCGTTACGGATATCCCCGCGCGCCTTGTTGATACAGAGGGCGGTGTTGCTTTTCGGGACGCCCGCGAGGAGAAGGGTGGTTTCCGACAGGACGAGCTGAGCCTCGGGGAGTCCGATGAACTGCACCGCCTCGTAGCACGCGACCGCCATCGGCAGCGCCTCCGGGTACGCGAGGCCGATATCCTCGCTCGCGAGGATGATGAGACGGCGCGCGATAAATAGCGGGTCTTCCCCGCTCTCGAGCATCATCGCGAGATAATAGATCGCCGCGTCGACCGCGCTTCCCCGTACCGACTTAATGAATGCCGATATGACGTCGTAATGCCCCTCCTCGGAGGAGTAACGGGTCTCGGACTTCTGCAATATATTGAGGATACCCTCTTCGGTGACACGCACGGTTTCGGCCGCGCCCTGGGACAGGACGACCATCTCGAGGGTGTTCAGCATCATCCTGGGGTCGGGGGTATATTCGATCAGTTTCCCGCGCGCGCCCTCGCCGAACTCGATATGCAGGTTTTTCAGCATATTGTCTTCCGCGAGCGAACGTTCCAGTATCCTGTCGAGATCGTCCTTATCGAGAATCTTGAACTCGTAGATAAACAGTCTCGAACGGAACGCGGGCTGGATAATAAAGTACGGGTTTTCGGTGGTCGCCCCGATGATGGTGACGATCCCGTTCTCCATCGCGGAGAGGAACGCGTCCTGCTTAGGCTTGATAAGGCGGTGGATTTCGTCGATAAACACGACCGTCCGTTCCCCGGCGAGGCTGCGGTTCTCGGCCTGCACGAGTAACTTGCGAATCTCTTCGTTATCCATCGTCAGCGCGTTGGTCATCACGAAATGGTATTCGAGCTTATTGGAAAGGATTTCCGCGAGGCTGGTCTTTCCGGTGGCGGGCGGGCCGTAGAATATCATCGAATGCAGTATACGGTTTTCAAGCATGACGGCGACCGGTTTCCCGGGTGCGGTGAGGTGGGTCTGTCCGGCGAATTGTTCGAGAGTCTGGGGCATCATCCTGCGGGATAGGGGTTGGTTGAGGTTCGAAAAAAGCCCCATCAGTCCCTCGGGTCCAGCACGGAGACTTCCTTCATAAATACCGTCTGCTTATATTCGAAATCCTTGCTCCAATGCTCGAAGTAGGTAAGGCCGAAAACGACCGGGGCGATATTATAGAGCAGTTTCCATATCTTAACAGTCATATCGCGGATTTCCCATTGCGCGTGACGGCTGACCCGCAGGTCGATAATATGGAGCCACTCGCGGAAATTCGCGGTAATCGTCAGCGTCGTGGGGGTGGCGTTCGGCAGGAGGAAACGCGCGTCCTCCTTGCGGATACCCATCTCGAGGAGGCGGTGATAGCTGTCCTGCAATGATTTCATCGTCGTTTCGTAAAGTACGAGCGCCTCGGGATTTTCGCTGACGGAGTCGGGGATAATATACTCGAATTTCGTCTCGGTGACATACCGTTGGGAACGCTGGGTGAAGCTCGCGATCCGGTGACGCACGAGCTGGTGGGACGCCGCGCGGGAAATCCCGGTGATATGCATACTCGCCATCGAATGCTCGAATATGGAGAGATGCCCGTTCTTCAGCAGGGTCGGCAGGAACTTGATATAGGAATCGTCCGACATCTTCTCGTGCGAATCATAGCAGATGCGCGCGTTAAACTCGATATGTTTTTCAGGGTCGGGATTGTGCGATAGTAAAATGACTTCCATGCGGCCTCTTTTCTAACGGTTTCTGAGCTTGGCGAGCAGGCGCAGTATCTCGAGATACAGCCATATCAGGGTGACCATCAGTCCGAACGCCCCGTACCATTCGAGGTACTTCGGCGCGCCGGAACGGCTGCCCTGACTGATGAACTCGAAGTCGAGCAGGAGATTGAACGCCGCGATCGCGCAGACTACGACGCTGACCGCGATACCGAGCGGGCCGGAGTCGTGGATAAAGCCGAAACCCGCGCCGCCGAACGCCCGCATCAGCAGGTTGATTCCGTATAGCAGCGCAACCCCGCCCGTGGCCGCGATAATCGCGGTGCGTACCCCTCCGGTGACCTTAATCAGCCCGGTGGTGTAGATGAGGAGCATGGCCGCGAAGATCGCCATCGTGATCATCACAGCGTTTATAACAATACCCGGATATGCTTTTTCGATAAGCGCGGAAAGCGTGCCGAGAACCACACCCTCGGCGATCGCGTAAACCGGCGACAGGAAGGGCGCGGTCGTCTTGACGAATATAATGACGAGCGACAGGATGAATCCGAGGACGGATGCGCCGATGAGTACGGGAATAATCAGATCCTGGTACTGACGCCATACCGACCAGACCAATCCGGCGGGTAGGAGGAGGAGAACGAATAAGATGACGGTCTTAATCATCGTTCCCGACATCGTCATCGTGCCCTGCATCGGTTCGCCGGAAACCTGCGTTCCCTGATCCGCGAAAAGGTCCTTTGTAAACACGGGATTACCCGATTTGAATAGAGCCATATTGTCCTCCTGAAAAGGGTGTGCATATTATAATACTCCCGCGAGTTCTTCGCAATAATCGGCTAAATCGTGAAATTGAAGAAATCCGCCGGGCGATACCGATACACATACCGGAGCGTAAAAATGGATTGGATTCTCTTCGCGCAGAGCGATTTGTTCAAATGGGTGATTCTCCCGCTGCTGATTATCGCCGCGAGGCTATGCGACGTCAGTCTCGGGACGATGCGGGTGATCTTTATCGGCAAGGGCTACCGTTTCCTCGCGCCCTTAATCGGCTTCTTCGAGGTGATGATCTGGCTCCTCGCGATCAGCCAGATTATCAACAATCTGACGAATATCTTCTATATGATTACTTACGCGACCGGGTTCGCGCTGGGGAATTTCCTCGGGATGTATATCGAGAAACGTATCTCGCTGGGTACGGTGATTGTCCGGGTGATTACCCATGTGGACAGCGTCGAACTGGTGGAATTCCTGCGGACGATCGAATACGGCATCACCGTGATCGACGGCGAGGGCTCGACCGGCCCGGTGAAACTTATTTTCACCGTGTTGGAGAGGAAGCAGATACCGGAATATATCGAGATCGTGAAACGTTTCAATCCCGGCGCGTTCTATACGATCGAGGACGTCCGGTTCGTGGAGGGCGGGATTATCGACACCGGGCGCGAAAAACGCCGCGGCCTCCAGTCGAAACGGAAGTAATCAGTTCTGCGCCGGCCCCATGATAGGGTATCTTATAAAGAAGATTCATAATAATCCTGTCATTGCGAACCCCGCGCCGGAAATTTGTTTTTATACGCGGGGTGAAGCAATCTTTTTCGCTAATTGTATAGTCCGCTTCGTCGTTTCACTCCTCGCGGTGACGGTAGGAATGTTTTTCAAATCCGTAGAGGAGATGAGTCTACAAGTATTTCAGGAGATTTAGTTCTGCACCAGCCCCATGAGCGGACGGTAGAACCATACCTGCCCGGACGTCTTATTATTCAAATCGAGCTCCGATACGGTCACGACCTTCGTGTTAAACACGTTCTGGTGCGCCAACTGGTAATGCAGTTTGCCGAGCACCTTATAGACTATCGCGGTATGATCGGGGCTCCCGTAGGTCTCCCATGCCGTACCGTTCTTGGTCGCATAGGTGACTTTCACCGTCTTGAACTGGACGATATCGCCGGGAAGCACCTCGTCCTTAGACGGGTCTAACGGCATCCCGAATCCGGTCGTCCTCGTCCAATCTGCGCTGAGCATATCCAGCGCGGCCTGCGCCAAATCCCAGCATTCGCCGCGCCCGACAGTCTGCCCGATATGCGCGTTGACGAAATCGATGATATACGGGTTGAGCGAGAGTTTCTGGATATCCTTCGGCGCGTCCGCCTGCGAATTGATATTGAACGCGAGGAGAGCCTGGAACGTCTGGGAGTCCGGGTCGTCCGCCGCGAACAGGGTCACCTTATAGTCACCCGCGCCGTCCTTGAGGATATAGTACAGGCTGAAGTTACCGTCCCATCCGGGGGTGAATTTCAGGTCGTGCGTCTTGCCGCCGGGCTTCCCTACCTGTACCCACAGGATTTTATACTTTGTCCATCCCGCGATCGGGAGGGAGTACCCGATTTTCGCCGGGACGGGCTGGAGTTTCACGGTGTTCTCGCCGCCGATATAGGTCTGCATCTTGACGGTCAGGTTATTCTTATACGTATCGTAATCGAACGGGATGGGGGACTGTACCGCCTTCCCGGTCTTTTGCGCGATGAGGTCGAAATCCTCGGTCTGCTTCTGCGATGGCGCGTTCTTTTCCTCTTTCCCTTTGACGGCCTGCCCCCCGCATGAGGAAAGCACAGCCAACGCGGCGACGGTAAATAGGACGGATAGTTTTTTCATAACGGACGCCCCCTGAATAATGGATAAATATTACAGGGACGCGCGGGATTTGTCAACTGCGGCGGGGATTGACTTTAATACGAATACTTCTGCGGGTGTTTAAAAATTTGCTATTTTTTTTTTTTTGAGTGTAAACTACCGTACTTATACTAGGAGGTTACTATGAAGAATCGGGTATTTTTTATGTTTTCCGCGGTCATCGCCGCGTCTCTCATGCTGTCGTTCTGTAGTCCGGGCACTACGGATACTACTAATCCGTCCGCCGCTACAGACTTCGGTCCGAAGTTTACCGTATTTGTATCCGCTGCGGGTAATGATGCCAACTTCGGTACGAATAAAAACGCTCCGATAAAATCGATATCCAACGCGATCGCGACTGCTTCCGCTCTTGGATTTACCAATATCTATATCGCCGCAGGAACTTATACCCCCGGGAACGGGATTATGTCCGCTCCTTATGGCGTGGATATCGCGGTTAATAACATTCATCTCATCGGTGGGTGGAATTCGACATTTACTGCGATATCGGGGTATTCAGTGTTTGACGGAAATACTCAAAGCTACGACCATTCACTTTATATACACGGTGTAAAAAATATTTCTCTTTCGTCTATTATTTTTCAAAACTCCACAAATGATGGAACCTACCCATTGATAAATATTACAAAAGTTAATGGCTTAAACATATTTAATTGTATATGCACAAATAATATTAGCCCTTATAACGATATAATTGACCTCTTTTATAATACTAATGTAGTATTAGATCATGTTAATATTATTGGGAATACTTCTCAATCATTCATTGTATCTGTTTCAGGAAGCTCGAATTTTGTTATTCTTTCATCGATGCTTTATAAAAACAATACTGACCCGGGCTTACCTCTAATAACATTTGCATCCTCACCATACACAAGAGCATTAGTAATATCGAATAATATATTTGGAGGAAAACCTGGTTTTTCAGAAGCAATTGCAGTATTATCTTGGGTATCAAACCATATTTTTGTAAATAATAGCTTTGTATCAGGTAGTCTAAATTACTACTATCGTTTTAGAACTATTTCTACTAACGACATTAATGCGGTAAATGATACTGCGTTTACCAAGGCTACGATTTCCAGTGGAAATAAACTGACGAATTTCTAAGTAACAATCCATGGGACGGCGCCTAGTTTAAAACAGAGTGAAGCGCCGTCCCTTTTCTATTTCAATAAAGTATCACCCTAAAATAATTCATAATCTGTAATCAACTTCCCTCTAATCCCGCTTTCATGTCAAGCAGAATCCCGGGCATGGTCGAGGGGTATCATATCTTTTTGTCCCCCCCC
>JABLXV010000031.1 GCA_013177895.1 Brevinematales bacterium
GGACGTATTGAGATTCCGCCCGGCTAATCCGCACGCGAGCGGAACTTCAGAAACGCCAGCACGAGCGCGAGCGCGTGCACAGCAAACCCGATCAGCACGACCGCGAGGAATGTCCCGATATCGGAGTGGATCGCCTCGAACGATTTCCCGATCCAGAACGTCGGGAGGATGCCCGCGATATACTGGAACGGCGACTGCGTGAAGAACGGCAGGGCGACCGGCAGGAAAAATATCCCGTCGAGCTTCGCGAGCGCGAGGGCTTCCACCTTATTCCCGGCGAACGCGGTCAGCAGAAGGGTCATCAGCGGCGCCTCCATGCACGCCATCAGCGCGATCGGGATGAACCGCAGGTAGTCGAACTCCGTTAGGCCGATCGCCGGGGCGAGTGTGAGGACGAGGATGAGGCTCGCGAGAGTGGGCATGGCGATCTTGTACGCGAGGTATCCCGTCCGGCGGAGCGGGGTGACAGCGATCACGGGCAGGATATTCTCGTCACGGTCGTCGAGAAGCATGAACGCGACCACCCACCCGTAGAACGCCGGAACCATCAATGTGAAGAACGACATGACCAGCGGGTAATAGGCCCTGAGGTCGAAGTAGGTCAGGAGTACGTCACGGAGCGGAGGCAGGCCGAAACGGAACACGAGCGCCATCAGGAACGGGGCGAACGTGATCGCGATCAGGATATCGTCGCGGAAAATATTCTTGACATCGTTGCGCAGCAGCGCGGCTATTTTTCTCATGCCTTGCCTCCTTTCCTGCCGATGATGTATCGCTCGATCCAGTTGACCGCCCAGAAGTAGGAAAGTACCGCCCATCCTATGAGTACCCCGTATGCGAGGACGATGTCGCCTATGACGGGAGGAACCGGCGATAACGCGCCGCCGACCAATAGGATGGATGCCCATGTCGGGAACAGGCGGAATCCCCAGAACGGCAGGATACCGTAGTAATCGAGGATTGGGACGAACAGGGGTATCATATAGACTACCGCGCTGATGATATACTTGTTCAGGGTCTTGATACGGCTGACCGCGGCGATCCCGATATGGATAAACACCACCGACGTCAGAAGCACTCCCGTAAGGAGCATCGCCCAGTTCGCGTTAAACCCGTTAGCCGCGGCCGCGATAATCCCGCTGGTCAGCACTGCGAGCACGGAAAGCGATATATCCTTCGCGATCACATATTCCCCCGTGCGGATCGGCGTGACGAACAGGTTCTGCAGGGTGTTCTCGTCCTTTTCCAGCAGGATAATCCCGCCGATAAAAAAGAATCCGAGCACCGCGGGGTCGGAGAAAATAACAAACGCCGCCGCCTGAGAACGGACGCCGGGGGCGAACAGGAAGAGGAGCGCGATATATAGCGCGCACACCACCGCGTAAGCGTAATAGAACCCGTGCCGGAACTGCAGGACGATCTGGAAACGGAACGCCGATAGGAGCCTCATTGCGCGGCCTCCGAGGCGAGATCGCGGCCGGTGACTTTGATAAAAATATCCGCGAGCGACGCTTCCTGCGAGTGGATGGTCTCGATCTTTTTATTCTTCAGGATGCCGAGGAATTCCGGGTTAGCCCCGATCCCGTCAAAATCGAACTCGCGGGACTCGATCGCATCGTTCGCGCGGTACTCCACCCGGATAGTCTTACGCCCCATACGGATTTTCAGCTCGCGCGGGGAGTCCGCTATCGAGATTTTCCCGTCGACAATAAACGCGACCCGGTCGCAGAGTTCGTCGGCGTCGGTCATATTATGGGTGGTCAGGAAGATAGTCTTCCCGGCGGCTTTTTTCTCGAGAATGATATCCTTGATACGGCGGGCGTTGACCGGGTCGAGTCCCGATGTCGGCTCGTCGAGGAAAAGGATGTCGGGGTTATTGAGGAGCGAGCGCGCGAAATTGAGACGCATCTTCATGCCCTTGGAATAACTTGACACGCGGGTGTTCTTATCGTCCATGAGCGCGAGCGATTCGAGGAGTTTCTCAGGATCCTCGGTACTGCGGGAGTAGAGGGAGCGGAAGAAGCGCAGGTTTTCGAGGCCGGTGAGCTTCCCGAAGAGGTTGGGCAGTTCGAACGATACGCCGATATTTTCGTAGAAGTCGGGTCCGATATCCGCGAGGCTTTTTCCGTCGACCTCCACCGAGCCCGTGAACCCCTTCAGGATACCGATGATGATTTTCTGGGTGGTGGATTTCCCGGCGCCCGACGGCCCGAGGAAGCCGAAAATTTCGCCCGGCTCGATCTGGAAATCGAGACTGTGCAGTGTTTCGGCGGGGGCGCCCGGGTAGGTAAAGTTGAGTCCTTTGACGTTTATCATGCGTTCCTCCTGTTATTCCTGAATCAATCCGTCGCAGATCAGGTCGATCATCAGATCGAGCACCTGCGGGAAAACGTCCCGTCCGATCTCCTCCTTGTGCAGGAGCGAAAAGAACAGGGACTTCATAATCCCCGCGACTGCGTCGGGAGTGTATTTCTTTTTCTTGTCGTCGCTCATATGGTTAAGGAACAGAGTTATATTATGATCGCGGTCGTTCCTGAGATGCGCGTCCACACGGGATTGCGGGAGACGGCGGAGAAGGTTGAGATACTCGTCCTTGTCCATAATGATACGGAAAACCGGTTCGCGCTCGATCATCTCCATTTCGTAACGGAGCAGTCCTTTGATCGCCTCTCGCGGGGAGACCCCTGGAATGAGAAACTGCGCTTCGATTCTTTCCTTACTTCCGCGCTCGAGTTCCTCCATGATATCCATGAAGAGTTCTTCCTTTGAGTTAAAGAACAAATAGAACGAGCCTTTGGCGATTCCAGCGGCGCGCGCGATATCCTCGACGTTCGTCTTCTTTATCCCGTGCATGGCGAAAAGGTCTTTGCCGGCCTTCATTATATCGTGTTTAATCAACTCCCGTTCTTCGGGTTTGAACGCCCTCGGCATAGCGGCCTCCTGAATATCAATGACTAATTATATAAAATAGTCATATAGAAATATAATACCATAATTCGCGGCAGGTGTCAAGGGGTGCTGAAAATATTTTTATAGGGGGGTAAAATAGAAAAGGGCGGTATGAGAGGCCGCCCTTTTCGTATCAATCGAAGGAGGTGTATGCTGTAAGTTCTGAGGAGGAGCAGAGGCGCGGTGGGTATCGCGCCCCTGCGGTGTATGTTATTCGGTGTGTTGCTTTCATATATATTAGAGGAAAAAGTAAAGGTTAGGTTAGATAAAATGAAAATATTCTTAGAAGGATATATAAGGATAGGGGCCGCCGGACGGCAGCCCCTTAGCCTATAATTAGAGGGTTGTTACATCATACTATCATTGAAGTTACGGTTTACTCCATTTCTGAATACGCGATTTACCGCCGACATAATCCGTAACATAAATAAACTCGTTATCGATACAGATGCCGACGGGATTACTGAAGAATCCCATACCCGATCCGTACGATCCGAGCAGCGCTACGAATACACCTGTCGGGGTAAATACGCTCAGCCGGTTATTCCCCGCATCGACGACATACACGTAGGTTGCGTCCACCGCAATACCCTTAGGGAGCCTCAACTGCGAGGTGTTTGTCCCCAGCGATCCGAAGCTGAACGCGAAGGTTCCTCCGGGATTGTAAACATTGATCCTGCTGTTGCCGCTGTCGGCTACATACACATACGTACCGTTGCATGCGACGCCCTGCGGGTCTTTCATAGCCCCGTTATTTACCGTTCCCACATACGGGAGAGTACCGGCTGAGGAGTACCAGTTGAATACACCCGAGGAGTTACATCCCCACCAGCCGAGAGCGTTCGTGTTTACCATATTAAATTTTTCAATCGCCGCATTTTTCATCGAGGCGTACAGGTAGGTACCGTCCGAAGCCAGCCCCATCACATCGTTCATCATACCCATGGAAACAGTCTTTTTATAGGTTAGTGCGACGCTATAATCCAAATTCAGTTTTACGATGTTCTGGTTGTAGTTATCGGCGACATAAAGGCTGCCGTTATAATTAATTACACCACCGTTACATTTATAATAGTAATGGGTGGAATAATTGGATAGGAGAGAGCATTTCGGGACGACTATATAATTAGCCGAACCTACGGCATAGAGGAATCCGTTGTATTGCGCGATATAAGCCAGAGTTCCGACGGATGACGGGTAGGTCCAACCCGCTACAAACGATCCGCCCTGCGAGATGGTAAAATGCACCGAGTTGGTTGAACTGATATTCCCGTCGCGGTCATCGGACACATAGAATCTTGCCGTATGCTCGCCTTTCCCGAATTGGAGGGTAATATCCCATGAAATATTTGTACCGGAGAGGGTCTTCTGTTTTACAAACGCGCCTCCGTCGATGGAGACAAACAGACCATCCAACGGATGCTTGGGATCGGATTGCGCGGTTCCGGTGAATTTAATATTCGTGCTGGCTACTCCCGCGGCAATTTTCATCGTCGTATTGTTGGTAGGCGTCTGGTTGACCAGCGTCGGATGAATAACGGTGATATCGACTGAGAACGTTACCGACGCCTCGGCGCTGGTGTTCCCGTTATTATCGATAGCGCGTACGGTTACGGTATGATTGCCGTTTCCAAGAGCCGCGCTGAACGTCCAGTTGCTTTCGGATTCGTCATAGTCCGCGGGTTCATAGGGGGTAAAATCGATGGTGATTTCGACATGAGATATACCCGATCCGCCGGCATTGTCAACCACAGGCCCGCCGATATCGACACAACCGTCATCGTTCAGGTCGTCCTCTTCTACTTTAGAGCCCGGCGCGGGCTCGTCAATAGAAATGGTGGGCGGAGTGGTATCCGGATCGGCTTCCTGGTTGGTCACCCCGGTCTGCTCGTTTCCGTTCGCCTCGGCCGCGCCGCTGACGCTCTGCAACTGCCCGATATTAGTGGCGGTATTCCCATTCTGGTTCTGGTAGAGAAGCGATCCGCCGTTGGTCATAAACGTACACCCGTTGATCTTCTGCCCGGTGACGTCGATTCCTGAACCGCTTTCCCGGATAATGTTATCCAATCCGCCGCCGTTCATCGTCAGGTTTGTCATATTCAGTCCGCTGATGGAAGAACCGCCCGCGAAGTCGATTAATTCCACGAGCGACGACCCGCTGTTATTATTCGACGTGAATGTCATCAGGGTGTTTTTAATCGTAACGCCGGGCGCATCCTCCAATTTGATCGCGGAACCCTTTGCAGAATTATTGTCCTTCAACGTGAGGGATTGGATAATGGTATTGAGCCCGCTCACAATCATAATCGCACCTCCGCCATAGGCAGACCCGGCGTTATTCTGCTGCATATTTCCCTGGATAATCAGGTTGGTGGCGTCGTAGGTCATAATACCGCCGCCGCCGCTGGAAGCCGAGTTATTATTGATCGAAGAGTTGATCAGCGTTCCTCCCGCCGCATCGACTGTAACTCCTCCGCCGGTAACCGCGTCGTTCTTGCTGATCGAGCCGGAAATCTGGCTGCCGCTCGCGCCTTCGACTTTGATACCGCCGCCGGAACTATAGGCGGTATTATTACTGACCGTCGAGTTGACGCTGTTATTTTCCCCGTCCCATATCGTGATACCCGCGCCGTTGGTGGAGGTGTTTGCCGAGACTACCGCCTCGACCGTGTTTCCGACACTGTTATAGACCATCACGCCGCCGGCCTTTACCGGAGCGGAGTTGTGATCGATAGCTCCCTTGATCGAATTATTCATTCCGCCGAAAACGTAAATACCGCCGCCCTTATCGTCGGCGCTGTTATACCTGATAATACCGTTGAATTTCATATTCAGGGTCGATTCCGTATAGAGACCTCCGGCGCGTATACTGGCATGGTTGCTGACAATCGTGCCGTTGATACTGTTATTGTTACCGCTGTAATCGCAGACACCGCCGCCGTATTCAGCCTCGTTCTTCATAATAATTACATTCTCAACTACCGTGTCGGATGCGCTGTAAAGGAGCAGGCCGCCTCCGGCGTTTTGCGGGAATGTTCCCGATGAGCATTCCCCGCCCTTCACGACAAATCCGTTGATCCTGACACCGCTCGCATAACTAACCTGAATAGGGCGGTAGGGTGCGGCGCATCCGGTAACGTCCAGTACGCTCTTACCGACCTGGGCGGTAAACCCGGAGTTATATCCCCCCTTGAGCTGCAAGCCGCTGAGTGTAATATAGATACCCTGATACCAGTCGTAGCTGCTGCGAAGGCCGCTGTCTTCCCCATAGGTTCCCTCGGCGACATAAATATAACTCAATCCGTTCTCTCCCGCTATGTCGACCGCGTTCTGGATGGTAAGCAGCGGTGACGACGGGGATAGACCGGTATTCGCATCGTTCCCCGATGTTGCAACATATACCCCTGCGGGCATTCCGGCCTCGGGTGGTGTTTCTACAGGGGCGCACCCAATCAACAATAAAAACAGAAACGCACTCGTTATCGTGACCCACTTCGCTAAACGATACATACCGTCCTCCTATGAACAGAATTAAAATTCGTTTGCTTTTGTCTAGTCGAGTGTACCCTCAAAACCCCCCTTTGTATATAGACCAAAGTCACGATTTAATAGTACTTTTCTACTATTTTTTTATTTTATTATGACGGAATAAAATAAGTAGGCGTATAATAGTAAGGATGCAGCATGATGGAAAACAGGGAGGAAAAGCCGGGATGAAAAAGTGTGAAGTGCGGTTATTTTTTCAGCTGGAACGATTCGACCGGCTGATTCTGATTATCGAAGGCGGAGACCGTGATCGCGTCCGGCTTCACGTCGAATATCACGAACGAGCTTTTCGTATAGTACACTTTCTGCCGGTACGGATTCTCGCTGCCTGGAGTGTCGGGTATCTCCGACGCGCCGCCCGATGTGACATAGGTGATACCGTTCTTCAGGGAATGCTCGTACAGGTTGTCCATCCCGTTTATTACGAGATCGACCTTGTAGGTTTCGAGAAGCGGGATGAGAATATTATTGATGCCGGGGAGCATCGGATTGTTTTTATTCGGGGTGGTGGAGAACGGGGCATGATGGAAGACGACGATCTTCCATTTACCCTGCGCTTTTTTGAGCTCTTCGACCAGCCAGATATACTGGGTGGAATCCTTTCCCATATACATCCCGCTGTTCAGGACGATCAGGGTACAGGAGGGCAGCTCATAGGAATAGAACGGGAACCGCTTATTGGAAACATCGAACAGTTTTTCCCAAAGCGTGCTGTAGAAATCCTGCCCGCCGACCACCGGAAGGAATATCATTGATGAAAAGATTTTCGAGCCGTAATTGAAGAACTTCTGCCACTCGTCCATGCTCATCGAATCGGGGGTCATATTGCCCGTATGAACGAAAAACGACGGCTGGTAATTATTGACAATCGAGCACATTTTCTCGAAATTGGGATAAGCGTTGATCGTATTCCCGAACGCGGCGAACTTGAAGCCGGTCTGCAGGGGGATTGTCAGTATCCCTTTATGTCCGTTCATCTCGGGATTCATCGACTCGACCGTTAAGCTATATTTCTTACCCGGTTCAGCTTTTAACTTGAAGTTATGAAACTTGCCCTTTTTTTCCTTCTTGACATACGACAGCTTACCATCGTTGACCTTCAGGTTGCATTTTTCCTTTTTCTTCGTATAGTAGGATGCGGTCAGTTTTTTCGCCTTCTTATCGGATAAGGTGAAGTAGGGGCCGAAAAAGCTCAGGGGGTTTTGCGCGAACGATGGAACCGCGAAAAAGAACAGACATAGCATGATCAGGATTTTTTTTGATATTGAATAGAATTGACTTCCCTCCCGGGCAAGTTGAAAAATTTTCATTCGGTTCTCCCTTTGTTAAGTTGACGGTTCGGGTTATTCGGGCTGCGAGTACAATCCTTTCGCTCCGATATCCTTTCTATAGAACATACCCTCGAAACGGATATTTTTCATTTTCTGATAGGCGCGCGCGATAGATTTTTCGAGCGTTTCGCCGCGCGCGGATACGCAAAGTACCCGTCCC